>CAZJJT010000583.1:0-3255 GCA_964546395.1 uncultured Fibrobacterota bacterium | reverse complement strand
AGATCATGAAGGACTACAAAGCGACGGCACTCGTGGCAACGCCCAGCTACGCCATGGCCATGGCCAACCAGCTCGACGCCATGGGCATCCATCCCGAACAGCTGTTCCTGCGCACCGGCATCTTCGGGGCCGAGCCCTGGAGCGAGACGATGCGCGAGCTGCTCGAATGCCGCTTCCACATCCGTGCGTTCGACTCCTATGGCGTGACCGAACTGATGGGGCCCGGGGTGGCGGCCGAGTGTGAACACAAGAGCGGCCTGCACGTCAATGAAGACAGTTTCGTGGTGGAGGTCGTCGATCCTGCTTCCCTCGCTCCTCTGCGCTCCGGTGAAACCGGCGAACTGGTGTTCACCACGATCACCCGCGAGGGCTTCCCGCTGATTCGCTACCGCACCGGCGATCTGGCTGCGCTGCTTGAGGGACCCTGTGCCTGCGGCAGGACCCTGGCACGCATGAGCCGCGTGCAGGGACGCACCGACGACAAGCTGTTCTTCCAGGGCGTGCACTTCTTCCCCACCCAGGTGCAGGAGGTGCTTCTGGCTGTCGAAGGTATCGAACCAGATTGTCAGATCGTGCTGACCCGCGAGAACGGTGTGGATACGATGGACGTGCGGGTGGCAGTCACGGAGGGCATGGTGGCATTTGACGAAGTGAGGAAGCTGATGCACCTCAAGCAGGGGATTACCGAGCAGTTGTCGCTGCGGCTCGGTATCACCGCACGGGTGTCGTTTGTGGAAGCCGCGAGCCTGCGGACTCCGGAGAACAAGAAACGCGTCGCGGTCGTCGACCGGCGAGGCGAGTAGCCATGCGCTCAGGCGGCTGCCAGGAAACTCGGGGCTGGACCTCTTGGCAGGCGGCGATGCAAAGCGTATTTTGTCATTTCGCTCGGGAAGTCCCCTTTTGAGCAGAAGGAGGAAGTATGCTGAAGAAGGTGTTGTTGGCGGCAGCGTGCCTGCTTGTGTCCGCGTCACTGGTGAACGGCCCCGCGGCCGAAGTGAGTGTCAAGTTCAGCGGCGATGTGCTGTACCGGTGGATGCTCGACTGGAACAGCTACAAGACGAAGGGCACCATCGACCCGGCGACCAACAAGCTGGTTGACGGCGGAGAGGACTCGCTCACGACGGGCGATTTTCAGAACCGCTACTGGTGGAACCTGCGCGTCGGGGTGTCAGTCAACGAGAACCTCGCGTTCAACATCCGCCTGTCGAACCCCAGCGGCTATTTCACCGACAGGGTTGCAAGCAACCTCTCGCTGGTGGGTCTCGGTGGTACACCGAATTTCCTCTCGGTACCCGAACTCTACTTCAAGTGGAACTACTCGATACTCACCCTGATGGGCGGCTTCATCCCGGTGGGTGCTCCCGGCCCGGGCATGTACAACTCGGTGCTCGACCTGGTGGCGTTCGAGACGGGCAAGTACGCCAACGTGGGTCTCATGCCGTGGTTCGTCGCGACCAACGGCAGCCAGGCAGGACTTGACCTTCTCCTGACATTCCTCAAAAATGACAACGCAAGCATTGGTCTCGAAGTCATGGCGACGGTGGCGGCTGACTCGGGAGCATCGGAGACAGTGGACCAGATCCGCAAGGACCAGTTCCGCTACCTGGTGAGCGTCCCGGTCAGTTTGCTTGGCAAGAAACTCTCGCTGCTGCCGGTGCTGCACCTCCGCACCAACGTTGCGCGTTCGGCGGACCTCGAGGACGGCAACGTGTCGGTGGCAGGCGGCATGGACCTGATTCTCAAGCCGCTGGAGGACCCGTCCAAGCTGCAGGCCCGCCTGGGATACGCAGTCGGCGGGTACAGCAACAGCTCGCAGGAAGACGATTCGCCGTACGTGGCGACGGCTCCTCTTGGCATGGTGCTCAATGTCGGGCTGAAGAGTTCTCCGGGCTACGGCACGGCAACAGTTGATTTCGCCTGGGGCAGCTGGAAGGACCGCGAACTGGAGGTCCCGGTGCCGGGAGGCACAGCGGGCGGTCCGGTCAAGACCGACGTGGTGAGCAGCAACCTGCTGTACTGGGACATCATGTTCGACGCGCCGATCAAGTCGCTGGTTTTGCGTCCGCGTCTCAGACTGTGGTACTGGACCAACACGGGCAACGACTTCAGCAGACTCCTCGCACGGCCCGAGATCGACTTCATCGCGAAGTTCTAAACACGACTTCGCGAAACGCAGTTCCGCACGGGCCCGTCCATGACGGGCCTGTGCCATGTGCGGCCTTTCTCGCTGGGAGCACTTATGGACCTGAAGGAATTCTTCAAACGCGACCGCTACGCTCTCCGCTCGGAGATCGAGTTGGCGGAGGTCGGCGATGGCACGGCGCGTACGCGCATGCGGATTGGCGAGGGGCATCTCAACGGGGTCAACACTGCACAGGGCGGGGCCATTTTCACCCTCGCGGACCTGGCATTCGCCGCAGCGTGCAACTCACACGGGACTGTTGCAGTTGCGGTCAACGTGAACATCTCTTTCCTGAAACCGGCGTTCGCCGGCGATACGCTCACCGCCAGCGCCCGCGAGGTAAGCTGCAGCAGGCGGCTGTCAAACGTCACCGTCGAAGTGACCAACCAGAAGGGTGAGCTGGTTTCACTGTTCCAGGGCATGGCGTTTCGCAAGGAGGACTCGCTGGAGAAGTTTGTCGGTTGACTCCCGAGGCGGCACGGCGCTATGTTCACTTGGTAGACGTGAGCGGGCCGAACCTGGGGGGTGACGGCGTGGTGTCCATCGGCAACCGCGGGCGCCGCAGTCCGCGCAGTACCCGCTCTTCACCCGGAGTCGCACGTTCACTCACGGCGGCGGCCGGTGTCTTGCTGGCGACGCTCAACGCCCCGGCCGCACCCGAACAGCTCCTGGAGCGCGACGCGTACGAGGTGCCGCTGGCACGACTGTCGGTGTCGCGAGCAGAGGACGGTGCGACGCAGCAGGTGCGGATATCCTACGTGGGGTCCAGTGACTACGTGAACATTGGGCCGGCCGATGACGAACACGTACAGATCACCCGACGCGGCCGGGAGACGGCCCTCTATCCTGAGCCGCGGTCAAACGCCGATCAGCTGAGCGCATTCGAGGCTGCGCAGCTCCGAACGGTGGTGGGCCTGCTTATCGAGACGCTCAACGGCTTCGAGGCAGACCTGGGCAAGGAGCGGTGGGGCCGGGTACGCTACCTCGACAGCTACCTGCTGCGCTTCCTGCGTGGGTTCCATCTGCTGTGTGATGTTGCCACGTGCTGCACGGACGGACTCCCACGGGCAGCG
>CAZJJT010000582.1:0-3261 GCA_964546395.1 uncultured Fibrobacterota bacterium | reverse complement strand
GTGAACATGGTCGCGCCCGGATAGGTGAGACCCAGGGAAACCACGTCGCCAACCGCCTTCACACCCATGGCCGAGCCGATTCCGCCGCCGGCAGCACCGAAGTACGACCCCTGCACGGCGTCCCCGTAGTCGCCCATGTAGCCGGGGTTGCTGAGCACATCGGTGAAATCCCTCAGCAGGATGTTGTTCCCAAGCGCGTTGAGTCGCGCGTTCTGCGCCAGACTCGCGCTCGCCATGAGCGCCACCGCACACACTACCACGAACCTCTTACTCATGCAGCCCTCCTTTGAGGAGTGTTGGGTTGAGTAGTTGTTTCCACAGCCCTGCAATCTGCGCCTTTTCAATAAATTACAGCATGCGCGCAACCGTGTGGTGATCTCTGTCACACACCTACTCCCCCACCACGCTCACCACCACCTGGCGCTCCCGCGGCCGGTTGTCGTGGTCGACCACGATGATCTGCTGCCAGGTCCCGAGCACCATCGCCCCGTTCACCACCGGCACCGAGATCCCCGGGCCCATCAGTGATGCCCGCAAGTGCGCGAACCCGTTGTCGTCTCCCCAGGTGTCACCGTGGCGCGTGGGCTTGTTGTCGGGCGCGATGCGCTGCAGCAGATCCCTGAAATCGGCCACCAGCGCCGGCTCGTACTCGATGGTGCTCACCGAGGCGGTCGAGCCGTGCACGAACACGCATGCGATCCCCTCGCGTACCTTCGACGCCTTCACGATCTCCGTCACACGTGCCGTGATATCGATGATGTCGGAGAAGCCTTTGGTGTGGAGCGTGATGGTGCTGGTGGATACCATGGAATCCAGAATCCAGGAGTGAGAAGTGAGGAGGACCAGATCGTCCCTCTGAAAGATACACATGGCGAGGGACCACAGCCGCACGTCGCGGGTGGGGGCCAAGCACAATGCAGAGGATTGCGGAATGGCATTCCTTCTGCAATCGCCAATCTGCAATCATCAATGGCAATCGCCCGCCCCCTTACCCGGCCGAAGGCACCCAAAGGCGCTATTCCATGAAGTATCTACTTCACCGATGAGCCCCGCGACGTTCCCTCTGCACAGCCCCGATGACGAGCCGAAGGAGCAGGTCCGCAGCAGGATCAACATCGTGTCGCTGGTGGAGCGGTATGTCAAGTTGAAGCCGGCGGGCCGCAACATGAAGGGGATCTGCCCGTTCCACAAGGAGAAGACCCCCTCGTTCATTGTCACGCCCGACCGGGGGACGTTCCACTGTTTCGGGTGCGGCAAGGGCGGGGACGTGTTCACGTTCCTGCAGGAGATAGAGGGGATCGATTTCCGTGAAGCACTGGTGCAGCTGGCCGAGGAAGCCGGGGTCACGCTGCGATCGAGCGCGCCCCAGCAGCGCGAGCAGCGCCCGGGGCCCAAGGTCCCGCGCAGCGAGATGATTCGGGCGCACCAGCTGGCCGTCGAGTTCTACTACGGCCAGGTGAAGGGCAACGAGCGGGCAGTGGCGTATTTCAAGGAGCGCGGGCTCAAACCCGAGACCGTGCGCGAGTTCCGCCTGGGATTCGCCCCGCCTGAGTGGAGTTGCCTGGTGGAGCACCTGGCAGGCCACGGCTTTGACGGACCCACGCTGGTGGCGTGTGGCCTGGCAATCGAGAAGACGCCGGGGAGCAAGCCGTACGACCGGTTCCGCAACCGGATCATGTTCCCCCTGTTCGACCCTTCGGGCCGCCCGGTCGCGCTGGCGGGGCGGGGCCTGGACGCCGACAGTCAGCCGAAATATCTTAACTCACCCGAAACCCCCATCTACCGCAAGAGCCGCTACCTCTACGGCCTTCACCGGGCCCTGCCGCATATCAAGGAGCAGAACCGTGTCATCGTGGTCGAAGGGTACATGGACTACCTCGCGCTGGTGGAGGCGGGTATCGGGGCCGTGGCAGCCACGAGCGGCACGGCGTTTACCGCCGATCACGCACAGATGATCCGTCGGTACACGTCGCGGGCCTATCTCGTGTTTGACGGGGATGCGGCGGGGGTATCGGCGGCCGCGCGGGCGATACCGGTGCTGGCGCCGGTGTCGCTGGACGTGCGGGTGCTGATACTGCGCGACAACCACGACCCCGACTCGTTCGTGCGCAGCGAGGGCCCGGAGGCATTCCTCGCGCTGCTCGACACGGCCGATGAAGGGTTCACGTTCCTTCTGGAGCGGGCCGTGCAGACACACGGGGTGGACTCTCCGCACGCCAAGTCGGCGGTGGTCAGGGAGCTGGTGAGCTATCTCAACGAGGTCGCCGATGCCATTGTGCGGGCCGACCATGTCAAGCGGTTGGCGGAGCGCCTCGGAGTCGGTGAGCACCTCGTGCGCCAGGAGCTTCGCCCCGAGCCGTCACAGCGCAGCGTGTCCGCGCAGTCGGCGTCACACCCGAAGGGGCCGCGGTACGGCAGCACAGTCGAAGGGCATTTCATGATGCTGCTGATTTCGCACCCGGAACTCATTGCCGAAGCGCGTGAGTATGTGAAGCCGGAGACGATCACCGACCCGTTCAGTAATGTGCTATATTCAACAATCCTGAGGGCTTACGAGAGAGATCCCGGTCTGGGGAGCCTTCTGGACGAGACTGCGGAAGAACGCGAGAAGCAGGCGGTGGCTGAGTTGTCGGCATCGGTGGTGCCGGTGGCAAGCCCCGGCGAGGAGCTTGCGCACACGGTGGTGGAGCTTCAGAAGAAGTTCATCAGGCACCGGCTGCGTGAGATCACGCGACGGTTGCGGGATAACCCGCGCGACCGGGCCCTGCTGCAGGAACAGCATGACATGTCGCGGAAGCTGCACGACCTGACGATGGGCCAGTAGCACGCATGAGCAAACAGCAAGACAACGGCACCGCCGCTCCACGGAGCAGTATCGCCCACCTGCAGAAGCTTGCGGACCTCCAGGGCTTTGTTACCCCTGCGCAGATCGAGCAGGTGGCGACTGACCCCGATGCCCGCGAACAGATAGAGCAACTGCTGGAGGAGCGGGGGATCAGTGTCAACACGCTGGTGCAGGAACAGGCGGCGCGGCCGCGTGAAGCCACGACGCGGCGCTACTGGGCGCCCAAGCGCGCCGCCCGGTACTCCGATCCCACCTGGGTCTATCTCAACACCGTGGGCCGCGTACCACTGCTGACGCGGGCAGAGGAAGTAGAACACGCGCAACGTATCGAATCGGCGAACAATAAGCTGTATGAACTCGCGTTCGCCACACCGGTTGCCCTCATAATATACCCCATTTTGAGAAAGAAGCCCCAA
>CAZJJT010000581.1:0-3265 GCA_964546395.1 uncultured Fibrobacterota bacterium | reverse complement strand
CGGCGCGTGGGATTTGGCTCTGGAATATACCATTGTTGTCCCACAGATGCACTGTTTTTGTACCCGCGCAGCACAACAACGCTGTCCTGCGGAACAGCGCAGACCACCGGGGGGGGTAATCTCAGCGTTGATATCGTTCCATGCAAACATTCGAAGTCATTGGTATATAATGGAATAAGCAAGTCGCACCAGTGTTGATACCTAGACCATCCCACGAGCCCGCGCGTTCACGAAGTAGGCCAGGTTCTCCAGCTCCAGTGCCAGGTTGACATTCGTGATAGTGACCGACTCCGGGACGGTCAGCCGCACGGGCGCGAAGTTCAGTATGCCCACCACCCCGGCCTCGGTCAGCATCCGCAACGCCTGCTCCGCCGCTACCTCCGGAACCGCTATGATTCCCAGCCGCACCTTGTACCTCTCCACATACTCTTTCAACGCCGAAACCGAGAGAACCGGGACCCCTGCCTCCGTGTCGATCTTGTGCGGGTCGATATCAAACCCCGCCACCACTTTCAGCCGCTCACGCTCGAACCCGTTGTACTCCATGAGCGCCCTGCCGATCTTGCCCGCCCCCATCACCACCACACTCTGGTACTCGTGCGTGCCCAGAATCTCTTCGATACGCGAGATCAGGTCGGCAACGAAATAGCCGCCCTTGCGGTTGCCCGTGATCCCGAACAGCGAGAAATCCTTGCGCACGCGCGAGGAAGTAACCCCGACCGCGTCCGCCACGTTGTCCGAGAATACTTTCACGAACCCCATCGCCTGCAGGCGGTAGAGCGCGTTCTTGTACCGCGACAGCCGGAGCACGCAGCTGCGGTTGGTGATCATCGCGCTCTCTTCGGCATGCGGCAGTTCGGGATTCGACACCGGCGTGTCGCTGCTGGCCATAGTCTACCTCGGCGTGGCGTCCGGCAGCCCACCGTCCACCGGGATCGTTGCTCCCGTGGTAGGCGTCTGCCGCGTGACAAAGAACAGCACGGCCCTGCCCACATGCCTGGCTTCCACACGCGCCTTCAGCAAGTTGCGGCCGCGATAGTACTCCTCCAGCCCCTTCTCATCCAGACCCCGTGCTTTCATGCGGTCGGGCCCGACCGTTGCCCACAGGCCCGAGCGGACATCCCCGTGCGAAAAGACGGCATCGGGTGCCACCATGTTGACCCTTACGCCTATCGGCGCCAACTCCAGGCTCGCGATACGCGCGAGCTGGTGCGCGGCAGCTTTGGTCGCGCTGTAGGCACCGAACCCGGCCCCCGGCGCAAACACGTTCTTCGTGGAGACGAGCACGATATCCCCGCCACTCCCCTGCCGCTTCATCAGTCTGCCGGCCTCGGCAAGCGTGTGGAGCGTTCCCTCCACGTTGACTCTCTCCAGCTTCCGAAACGCCCTCGTGTCCAGCTCCACAAGCGGCGACACGTGCGCAATCCCGGCGTTGGCCACCACGATGTCGACGCCTCCCCATTGCTGCGCCACGTTCTCGAACACCGCGCCCACCGAGTCCGGATCAGTGATATCGGCCGCAACGGCATGCACCTGGGCGGGGAAGCGATTCTGCAACTCACCTGCCATCGCGTCGAGCCGCGTCTGGTCGATATCGGTCATCGCCACGCAACTCCCCTCCGCGAGGAGGGTCTCACACACTCCCGCACCAATGGCACCGGCAGCCCCAGTGACAATCGCCACGCTCCCGGCGAGCGTTCGTCCGCCCGCGGTATCGCCCGACACGCAGGCGACACTCAGCCCGCCGACACTCACCGCCTCCGGGATCCCGGTGCCACTCTCGCCCCGCCATCGGGCCAGGGCCTCGGCGAATACTGCCCGCACTGCCTCGTCGTCGCCGCGCGGAACGGCGTTCATCTGCAGCACCCGCTCCGCGGCCTCTGTGGCCGCATGCAGCCGGAGCGTGCCGCGCGCCGGGACGAAGTCGGAGCTGCCTGGCCACAGCACGCCACGCAAAAGCGGAGCGAAGGCGGCGTAGTGGTCGAGCGAGTGGGTCGGGGGTCTGGTCATATGGTTGGTTTCCCGGGCTGGGTCGTTCAGCCCTCAGGCCGACACTGCTGCGGATCGGTGCGCTGTTGCGTTGCCGAGTTGATGGCCCGAGAGGAGGCACGGGGTCATCGTCTCAACGCCTCCGTCATCTTCCCCACGTTCTTCCCCACGTCTCCCTTGAACACCGCGCTGCCGCTCACGACAATGTCCGGCTTCAGCCGCGCAATCATCCCGACATTCTCGAGTGTCACGCCGCCGTCGACACAGAGCAGCACGTCGCGTCCTGCCAGCATCTCGCGCACGCCGGCAACACGCCCGATAGTCGCGTTGATGAACCGCTGTCCGGCGTAGCCGGGGTTCACCGCCACCAGCGTCACCATGTCGATCTCGTCAAGGAACGGCTCCAGCGCGAGCAGGGGCGTGGAGGGGTTCAGAGCGACACCACGCGCGAGCGGTCTGCCGGGCTCATGGGCGTTGCTCAGCGAGCCCACTTTCTGCAGCACGGCGTGGGGATGAGCGCATGAGTCAGGATGAATCGTGACGATATCCGCGCCCGCCTCACCACAGTCTTCAACAATCGCGCCGGGCTCGCGCACCATCAGGTGCACATCCTTGAGCATCGAGGTCGTGCATGCTCTCACGAACGCCGGCCCGACCGACAGCATGGGCACAAACTGCCCGTCCATGACATCGAAATGCAGCAACCGCACGCCTGCCGATTCGAGCCGGGCGATATCCCCCCCCAGGTTGAGGAGATCAGCCGAAATCGCCCCGACACTCAGGGCGGGGAGACTGTCGGCCAGCACGGCGCGGAGCGCGTTCGCCATGTGCTATTTCTTCCCCGTCTTCGCATCCTGGAAGTACTGGTACGCTTCTCTTACCGGCACGTTCTCGTGGACCACCTTCCGCACCGCCTCGATCATGGCCACGGGGGCTTCCGACTGGAAAATGTTGCGTCCCATGTCGACGCCGGACGCGCCCTGCTGGATCGCGTTGTGGGCCATCTGCAGCGCGTCCTTCTCCGGCAGTTTCTTGCCACCCGCAATCACAATGGGCACCGGGCAGGCTGAGGTCACGGTATCGAAGTCCTCTTCGACGTAGTACGTCTTGACGAAAGCTGCACCGAGTTCGGCGAGCATCCGGGTTGCCAGCCGCATGTAGCGCGCATCACGGGCCAGTTCCTTGCCCACCGCGGTCACCCCGAGAACAGGCATTCCGTAGCGGTTCCCCGCGTCCACCAGTCGTGTCATGTTGTTTACCGACTGGGTTTCGAACT
>CAZJJT010000580.1:0-3267 GCA_964546395.1 uncultured Fibrobacterota bacterium | reverse complement strand
GAGAACGGCAAGATCGTGCTCGAGGGCGACACCATACGCTTCACTCGCAACGAAGTGCCGTCTACGAAGTTCAGCCGTACCAGCAAGCAGTCGTTTGCCACTCCGCCGGTCTGGAACATCGAGATCCCGGCAAGCGGCGGTGGCCAGCACGCGACTGTCATCCAGAACTTCATCGACGCAATCGTTTCGGGTGCCAGGCTAATCGCCCCCGCCAGGGACGGAATCAACTCGGTGGAACTGGCCAATGCCATGCTGTACTCCTCACTAACCGGTGCAACGGTCAGGATGCCGATGGACGGGGGGGCGTTTGAGCGCAGGCTCAAGAAGCTGATTGCGGGTTCGACGTTCCGCAAGAAGACGTCGAAGGGTGGCTCGGCCGACCTGGCAGCATCGTTCAACAAGTAGCCCGCGTATATATTGTCCACTGGCAGCGGCAGCCGCGGCACAGAACCGCGTACACAGCCGGTGCGGAAGGAGCAGTCTGCATGTATCTCACGGGATTTGCCGACGAGGCCGCAAACGATATCGAAGGACAGATCCGGGCGACGAAGGAGCTCGGCTGGCGCAATATCGAGGCGCGCAGCATCGATGGAGAGAACATCACCAATGTCAGTGACGAGAAGTTCGACCAGCTATGCGCGAAGCTCGACGAGGCGGGGGTGATGATCAACTGCTTCGGCAGCGCGGTGGCCAACTGGGCCAAGAAACTCAGCGATCCGCCCGAGAGCAGCTACGAGGAGCTCAAGCGTGCCATCCCGCGCATGCACCGTCTCGAAACGAAGATTATCCGCGTGATGAGCTTCGCGGTACCTGAAGATGCGTCGATCGACGAGCCGAGCACGGTAGGGGAAGTGCTCAGGCGCATGAAGGAACTCGCGCGCATCGCCGAGGACGGCGGGGTCGTCTTGGTGCACGAGAACTGCGACAACTGGGGCGGCCGTTCGCACGAGCACACGCTGCGGCTCCTCGATGCCGTGCAGTCACCCGCGCTCAGACTCGTGTTCGACACCGGCAACCCGGTGTTCCGCAGGGACGTGCGCGGGGAACCGCCCTACCGGTTCCAGGACTCCTGGGAGTTCTACACCAATGTCAAGGAACACATCATCTACGTGCATATCAAGGACGGGAAGGTGTTTGACGACAAGGTGCGATACACCTTCCCCGCCGAGGGAGACGGGCACGTGAAGCGCATCGTCGCTGACCTCCACAAGTCGGGGTACGACGGCGGGTTCTCGATAGAGCCGCATCTGGCCGTGGTATACCACGATGCGAGCAAGCAGTCGGATGCCGAGATACGCTACGACAACTACGTGGAGTACGGCCGGAGGATGGAGAAAATAGTGGCCGAGGTCGGCTACCACAACTACAAGTAGCGTCACTACCGATACCCGGGTTCCTCCGCCGCCCCTGAGTCGGCCTGTTCGGCCTGTTCCCTGCCCTTGCGCACGGCTCGGTTGAACAGCCAGTGGTTCTGCAGGCCACGGAGCAGCGTTTCTATCTCCTCCAGGTCGGTCAGTGCCTGCTCCATCACGGGCGGCAGCTTCTCGCCGGTCTGCTGCAGCTGCAGCAACAGCGTCCTGGCTTCCCTCACCGCCGGTTCGATCGACTGCAGCAGAAGGTTGAGCGAATCGGCCACGCCGGTCCACGAATCGCTCAGCCCGCCAACCTTGGCGATGGTGTTGTCGATGCCGCGCACGGTGCGCGTGGCGGAGCGCGCGAGCATGTCGAAATCGCGTACGGTCTGCTTCACCGACCGAAGCAGTGAGTCGCCTTTCACCAGCTCGCCAAGGAGTCCGTGCCCCTCGTTGACCTCGTCGAGGATGTCCTCAAACGTGGAGATCATTGAAGTGAGCTGGCCGATTACCTTGTCGAGACGCATGGGCGGCTCGCCGCGGAGTGTGTCGTGCTGCTCCACGTGCCCGAATTCGTCGCTGCCCCTGGTAAGTGCGATCAGCCAGTCACCAAACAGGATATTCTTCTGCTGCAGCAGGGCCCGGCTGTCGCGGCGCAGCAGCGGCGCATGCTTGAGCAGCACACGAAATGACACCACCGCACGCCCGTCCGCGGTCAGGTCGACCCCCGTGACATAGCCGACACGGATGTCGGATATGGTGACGGCATCGCCGCGCGACACGCCGAAGCTGCTCTCGTATACCACGTGCAGCTCACGCCACTCCTGGAAGAAATCGGCCTTGCCCAGGGTGTACACGATGAACGCCGGTATCATTACCGCCGGTACCAGCGAGAACAACCCCACGAAGAACGTGCGGTGCACGCGATGGAACGACTGGCGCTGGATGCTGTCGATGCTGTTCTGAGTGGCCATGGTCCTGTCCGACGCCACACGGCGCCTGTTGCTCAATGATACCCTGATGGCACGTGATCGTGCAATCGCCCGCCTGCCAGCGTCACAACTCTCCCGCCGGTCTGCCGCCAGACACGCTCCGAGTTGCTGGCCATCACAATCGCCACCCGTCGCCGCGCCCGGTACGCCCCCAGCACATCCAGCAGCTCCTGCTCCGAGTCGCCATCGACCCCCGCCGTCAACTCGTCCAGAAGCAGCAGGCCCGGCTCGACCACCAGGGCACGGGCCAGTGCTGCGTGCCGGAGGGTGGCTGCGGGAAGGTCTTCGGGAAACGCACGTGCCGCCTGCTGCAGCCGGTGCTCCACGAGGCAGTCCTGTACCCTGATGGCGCACTCCTCTTCCGGCACACCCCAGGCACGCAGGGGAAGTGCGATGTTGTCGTAGACAGTCATGTTCGAGATCAGCGCCGGCGTCTGGAACACGTAGCCAAGTTTCCGCCGCGCCTCGGCCAGCGGGCGCGGCCCCAGCAGATGCACCGGCGTGCTGTCCCAGTACACTGCCCCCTGGTCGGGGCGGAGCAGGCCGGCGCACAGGTCAAGCAGCACGCTGCGGCCGCTGCCGCTGCGACCCCGCACCACCAGCACCTCGTCCGCGCCCACCGCGAGTTCCGCACCCTCGAGCACCACCGCGCCATCGGCGGCCGAGCACCATCCCAGCCGTTCGGTGCGCAGCGCACTAGGCATTGGCGAACCCCATCATGATGGTCAGGGCGACATTGACGATTATCATCACCGCCATCGAGTATACCACCGATTTGAGTGCCGCCTGCGGCACTTCGCGTATCGACCGCACAGCCATTCCGTAGTAACCGCTGACGATGGCCACGATGATGCCGAAGACGATGCCTTTGCCCAGCGAAGAGGCCACGTCCTGAAAGCTCAGCGCCTGGGTCACCTTGCTCA
>CAZJJT010000579.1:0-3278 GCA_964546395.1 uncultured Fibrobacterota bacterium | reverse complement strand
CGTCCCCACCCATCCCTCCACCGCCATGTCGTCAATCCAGACGATGCCGGCACCGGTCGGGTTGATATGGATAATGATCAGCGGATTGGGGTAGGTAGTGCACTCACTGCTTGACGGCACGGCCGCGGTACCGGTAAATGTGTACCAATCACCTTCATATTCGTCACGGACCACCTGGCTGTAGGTCAGCTGCTGGTATCCGCCGCCACCGCACGCCCGGACAAGCGCCACGCGCATGATGCCGGTGGGCTGTGTGATCTTGATACGGCCGGTCAATGTGACTGTCTCGCCGCCATGGCCTGTCAAGCCGCTGAGGCCCTGTGTCCAGACGGTACTGCTGTCGGCAACACCGTCAATCCTCATTGACGCCGGGGCACTTTCGTAGACCTGCGAATCCCAGCGCATGCAGATTCCGTGTCCGCACGGGCTGGTCCCCCACCCCATCGGCATGGTGTCGGAGCCCGAGATGTAGCCATCGGTCATGTCACCGTTGACAATGGTCTGCGCGCTCAGCACCGAAGCGCCTGCCAGCACCGCAACACAGGTGGCCATCCCAGCCACCGCCATACGTACACGTGCCATTGTTCCCCCCTTAGGTTAGAGTGGCACCTACGCTCTTCAAGCAAATGTAGCTTGTTCCCTTGCTATAGATATCGCTATTTATTATCTTATTGAACATATTGTCCCACTTAACAGGGCGAGGAGAGTGCCCAATGACCCGCGAACGAGTGTCTGTGGCGCTGGCATTTCTGAGAGGCTATCTTGCCGCCACAGCTTCTTCAGGACGAACGCAGCTCCCCACCGTGCGCGAACTCGCCGGGGTATCCGGTACGTCACGTTCGGCCATGCAGCGTGCGGTCGAGCGGCTCGCGGAGGAGGGACGGCTGGCGGTGCGGCACGGGAGCGGTATCGAGCGTGTCGGCGACCGTGGGGCTCGCCCCCCACCCCGGGCTCCGGCCCGGCGGTGGCGCACCGAGGATGTGTGCGCACTGGTGGAGAGGGATGTCCTTGCCGGACTGCTCCCGGCGGGCAGACGACTTCCCTCACGCAAGGAGCTCATGTCGCGCTATGGGGTGTCGTACCGCACGCTGCGCCGCAGCCTCGAGGGTTTGGCCGCGGAGGGGACGCTGGTGCCTGAGGGCCGTTCGTTCCGCGTGCGCGAAACGAGGGCGCTGGCAACACAGACGCTGTACCTGTTTGCCGGAGGCGTCGCGTCGCGCCGCCCCCCCGCGGTGAACACGCACACGCTGGAGCGGGAGTGCGCCCGGGCAAATCTCGAACTGGTGGTGGTGCGACACAACTGGCACGGCACACGCATGGTGTTCGATCGGCCGATCGATTTCACCCCCACCCAACTCTCGCGGATCATCGGGTTCATGGTGTGGACCATGGGCTACTCGGAGGCGGCGTGCACGGAAGTGCTCGGCATGTTGTCGCGCCACGGCAAGCCGGTGGGCGTATTCGATGAGCGCCAGGGCTTCCACCAGAGGCCAATCCCGTTTGCCAACCGCCTGACACGGTGTGCCGTGATTGCGCAGCGTGAGGATGAAGGGGCATCCCTGGGCCGCTACCTGCTCGGCCGGGGCCACCGCAGGGTGCTCTATGTCAGTCCGCAGGCGGGCGGGTTCTCGGAGCCACGGTGTCGCGGCATCGGCATGGCGTTTGAGCGGGCGGGGTACGCGGACGGTGTCCGGGCAGTCTACCTTCCCTCGGAACGCCCGTCTCTCCAGGCCGAGAACCTTCAGGCGGTAGTTCCCGGCATGTACGAAACGGCCGACCGGGAGATGCAGCCCGGCGTGCGGGAGGCGCTGCTCTCGGCGCTCAGCTCGCAGAGCACCTCCATCGCGAGCCATGTCGAGCAGGAACTGCTGCGCCGTCGCCTCGCACCGGTACTCGATCAGGCAGTGCACGGAGATGGTGTAACCGCGGTAGTCGGCTACAACGACTTCACGGCGATCCCCGCGCTCCGCCACCTGCGCAGCAGTGGCGTTACGGTTCCCGAGCAGGTATCGGTGGTAGGCTTCGACGACTCTCAGGAGTCATCACTGGAGGGCTTGACAAGCTACAACTTCAACAGCGAGGAAGCCATCACGCTGCTCCTCGGTCACATCCTCTCACACACGGTCGGGCCGGCACGCAGCACGCCGGCGGTGGACCTGGTGGAGGGGTATGTCACCGAGCGGGCGAGTTCGGGACCCGCGCCCTGACCACGAGCCGCGCCACGAACATGCCCGTGCCCGCCGGGTGACCGCCAAGGTCACGACCGTCCCACACAGCCGTGTGCTCTCCCGCCTTCCTGCTGAGCGGCACCCGCGCCACCAGCGCCCCGTCCAGCCGTACCACTTCCAGCCGGGCGCTCCCGCCCGGGGCAATGCCGTATGCGAACGCATGGCCCGAACCGCCGTGGAAAAATGCCGGGCTTCCGCGCAGACCGGTCGCCACAGGGGTGGCCGCGGCTACCGGCGCTGCCGCGGTGGCGCCGATACTGAAATACCCCGAGTAGCCGCCCTCGGGCGGCGTGCCGTACTTGTGGACATGGATCTGCACCTGCGGGGCCGATATGTTCGGTACCACCCAGGCGAAGTGACCCCAGTCCGGGTTGCCCTCCAATACACCACCCGTGCCGTTGATCGTGGTCCACGTCTCACCGTCGTCGATGGTGTACTTGATCTCCACCTGGTTTATCAGGTGCGCAGTCCACTCGACATACACGGTTCCGCCGGCAACCAGCTGCTGACCCGTCGAAGGGGACGTGACCGTAATGGTCGGCACACCGCTTATCACCACCTCCACCGAGTCGGTGTACAGCGACACCCCGGTGGCGGTCACCGCTCGTACACGGTAGTAGAACGTACCGTACCCCGGCGCAAGATCGGTGTATGTCACCTCATCCGCGCTGGTCGTGGCAACATCAGCCCACGCGCCCGATTCACTGCGGCGCTGCAGCTCGAACCCGGTCTCCTTGTCGTCGCGGTTGGTCCATGTCAGCAACACATCGGTACTGGTGGTGCCCGTTGGATACGCGTTCACCGGCTCGGGAACCATGGGCAGATCGCCGTGCACCTTGTACACCGGCAGCCATAACTCGTTCTCCGCACCCCCCCCGTGGATGTGCAGCAGCAGCTTGTACACGCCCTCCGAGGGGATTCTGCTGTAGTTAGGCCGCATGTGTATGTACTGCGTGTCGTTGCTTGTCACCACCGAGTAGTCCAGCCACGCTCCCCCCACCGTATCCACCGTAATCGTCCCAAGCGTGCCACCACCCGTGTTGGTGATCG
>CAZJJT010000578.1:0-3279 GCA_964546395.1 uncultured Fibrobacterota bacterium | reverse complement strand
CGCCGGAGGCAGCGGCAACGAGCGGTTCTACTGTGCGTTTCGCCTTTCGGACGGCACGTTTCTCGTGGGCGGCAAAGCCGACGACCTCTCGTGGCTCCCTGCCGGCGCCCCGCGGACCGAACTTGCGGCGACCAGCGCATCAGCGCTCGCCGTACCGTCAGCCAACACCTCCGATGACAACCAGGGCACATATGCGTTTCTGCTTCGCCTTTCGTCCGACTGCAGCTCCATCGTGCGCGTCTACCACTTCCCCAGCGGTGTGGGCGGCGCCATTCGCGATATCAAGACCGATGGGGTGCCAGGTGCCGCAACCGGGAGTCTCTACCTCTGCGGGCTCTGGACCAACACGAGCAGCAGCACGCCTGACCACTGCTGGATAGGCAAGCTGGACGCGAACATGGTGACCGCCGAACCGCAGCGTTTGTCGTGGATCTGGACCGACATGCAGAACGGCGGAGGCGACACGTTCATGCACAACTGGGATGTGGGCGGCGACGGCAAGGTCGTGTACTCCTCCTACAAAGCCCCTTCGGCGGGCGCCTGGCATGCAGTGTACCGGCTGAAGGCCGATGGGTCGGTACGCGACACCCCGCCCAACTGGTGGGACTCCAATCCCTACTGCGTGTCGCTCAAACCGGGCAACAACCACATGCGTTCGCTTACGCAGCAGGACTACGATCTGGTGAGTTCGCACAGCGGCAAGAGTAAGAAGAAAGGACGCTACCCGCACGACTTCTACTTTGCCGGCCCGGCAGGCATCAATGACAACGCCGGCGGCTACACCGGCTATCGCTCTGACGGCAAGGCTGCGACCACCTGCGCCATCGCAGTCGACCGACGCGATAACACGATGTACATCGGGTTCAACACGCCGGTCTCCAACAACACCCACGACTTCGAGCCGACGGTCATGGCCATGCGTCCCGATGGCGCCATCGCGTGGTACAGCCACCTGTACGATGAGTGGACGGACAGCGACAGCGACGGTGTGGTTGACGCGGGCGAGACACACCAGTGCCCCCCCGACCAGTACGTCGACGCTCTCGAGGTGGACTACTCCAGGCCGCTGGGCAGTGCCGAGATCATCGTGGTCGCCCGTTCGCACGGCAACGCCCCCCAGAACTTCTGGAGCGGCACTGGCAGTTTCCACAACCAGTTCACCGGCACCAACGGCAACGAGCATCTTTCGTGGATCGGCCGATTCAGGGGAACCGACGGCACGTTCGTGAATGCCTCGTGGCTGGCCGAGTACGACCCATGGTCCGGCAGCTTCGGCGCTCCCTACGCCGATCCGATCCTCGACGGGTGGCCCGACCACAACAAGGGCTGGGCATCGCTGAAGACGACGCGGTTGCGCAGCCTGGCAGTCGGGCAGAACGGCGAGGTCCTCGTCACCGCCAACAGCCGTGGCCCGGTCACCACCTCGAACACATACCAGAAGATGCCGAAGGCGGGCAGCGGCGAGTACGGTCCCTGGGCCGACTTCGTGCGCGTCCACGCACCCGATTTCTCGACCCTCACGTACAGCAGCTCGCTTGTCGGGCCGTTTGATGCGGCTACGGGCGGCGGCGGGGGCAACACGATGCTCCGCTCGGCATGTCCCGCCCCCCAGGCCGTGCTGGTGGTCGGCTACCACACGCTTTCAGGCGACACATCGAAGGGCGAGCCGGTCCCCACGGTCGGCGTTCCCTCGTGGGGACGGAGTGCGCCGCAGAAGGAGGATGGGCTCCTGGCGCTCCTCGGATACACTCCGGCCGCCGTCGACAGCCGTCATGCTGCCCGAAGGGGTGCCGAGGCTCCCAATATCAGGCAGGTCGGTCGCACGCTGCACGTGGCCACAACCGGCGCAGAAGTGTGGTGTGTGGATCTGCATGGCCGCATGGTTGCGCACTCGCAGCACGGCGAACAGGTGGTTGACCTGCGGGCGACGGCACCTGGAGTACGGGTGGTCCGGGTGCGCACCGAACGCAATGAGTCAGCTCAGCTGCTCATGCAGAGCCCTTGAGAAGCTCAGCAACCCGCCCCGCAACCTTCGCGGCACTCAGCCCATGGCGCTCCAGCAGGTAGCTGTTCGGCGCCGACTCGCCGAATTCGTCCTGGATACCGATGCGCACTACGCAGCGCGGCGACCGCGCCGAAAGCACTTCGGCAACCAGTCCCCCCAGACCGCCTATCACCGAATGCTCCTCGACTGTCACTACCAGCGGGGCCTCCCCCACTGCCGCAACCAGCGCAGTCTCATCCAGCGGCTTGATCGAACCGACATGCACCACACTCGCCGACAGTCCCTGTTGCTCAAGGAGTGCTGCCGCCTCAAGCACCCGCCCGGTCTGTGCGCCAGTCGAGACCAGCGCAACATCGGTGCCGGTGCGCAGCACCACGGGCTTGCCCGGCTCAAACCGATAGCCCTCCGGCATCACGGTCGGAATCGGGTCGCGCGTCAGCCGCAGATAGACCGGCCCCGTGTGCGCCGTCGCCCAGCGCATCATGGCCCTGCACTCGACACCATCGGCCGGCGCCAGCACGGTCAACCCCGGCATGGCGCGGAATATCGCGAGGTCCTGGACATCCTGGTGGCTCTTGCCCGTGGTGCCCGTGAGCAAGCCGCTGTAGGCTCCGGCAATCTTGACATTGGCATTGGTCTGGGCGACGCCCATGCGGATCTGGTCAAGCGCCCGGTGCGAGAGGAACACGACAAACGTGCTCAGCCAGGGCACCAGGCCGGTATGCGCCATGCCTGCCGCGACACTCACCATGTTCTGTTCGGCGATCCCCATCTCGAAGAACCGGTCAGGAAACGCCTTGTCGAAGATGTCGGTCCGGGTCGAGTTCGCCAGGTCGGCGTCCAGCACCACCACCGAGGGATTCTCACGGCCGAGTTCGACCAGTGTCTCGCCGAACACCACGCGCTGCGCGTTCATACCAGTACCTCCTGTACCACCGGTCGGCCCTCTGCGATCCCCAGTTCATCAGCCGCTTTCGCCAGGTACTCGTCACTCGGCACCGTCGCGTGCCACAGGTATTTGCCCTCGGCGAACGACAGCCCCTTGCCCTTGCGGGTGTGTGCCGCGATGAGTGTCGGCTTGCCGCTCGTGTTGGCCCGTGCCGCACCGCACGCCGCGAGTATCTGCGCGAAGTCGTGCCCGTCGACCTCCACCGTGTTCCATCCCAGCGCCGCAAACGCACCCACGATATTCAGCCCTTCCCACGGGTCACGTCGATCGCCCTTTCCCGCACCGTCCCAGCCGTATTGCTGAAGCCCGTTCAGGTCGGCTATTG
>CAZJJT010000577.1:0-3281 GCA_964546395.1 uncultured Fibrobacterota bacterium | reverse complement strand
GACCACACCCCGTCCACGCTCGGTTGTACTTTTGTTCTCATATGATGCATCTCGGGCGGTGGTACGAGACGGATGCCGGGCTGGTGGTGTACCGGGTGGGCTCCGAGGTCAGCGAAGGGCCGGGGTTCCTGGTTGACCGGCCGCAGGGCGTCACCGACCACGATTTCATCCATTTCACGACGCCGGCGGTCGTGCGGCTCGAGAGTCGTGAAGTGCGCGTGGAGCCGGGCGCGTGCGTGCTGTACTCTCCGGGCTATCCGCAGTGGTACACGGGCCTCGCGCGCCGTTCGTTTACGCACGACTGGTTCCATTTCGAAGGTCGTGACCAGTACACGCATGTCAAGCGGTTCGGCCCGCCGGTCAACACGGTGTTCTACACCACGCAGAGCCGGTATATCACCGATACCGTGCGCCAGCTCTACTTCGAGGTCTCTCTGCAGCCAGAGTGCTGGCAGCACTGTGCCGAGGCGCTGGTACGGACACTGCTGGTGACGATGCGGCGCAGCGCGCGCGGCGAGAAACCGGCGGAGAGCGACGTGGAGGAGCGGTTGCGCAAGATCCGTCTCACCATGCACCGCCAGCCCGAACGGCAGTGGGACGTGGCAGAGATGGCACGGGAGTGTTCGCTCAGCCGCTCGCGTTTCAGCGTGCTGTTCAAGCGGTTCTTCGGAAGCACTCCCATGGCCGAGATCATCCACATTCGCCTTCACCGCGCCCGTCACCTGCTGACCACCACGAGTTGGAGCGTGGAGCGCGTGGCGCGCGAATGCGGGTTCACCGACCCGGCCTACTTCAACCGGCTGTTCAAGAAGAAACTGGGCGTTACGCCTGGCCAGTACCGATAGTCCCTGTCGTTGGGCACCGGGCTTTCCGCTGCAATCCCTGCTGCGTTCCTCTGTCCGACGTATTTTTCGCGAACGCTGTGTCTTCTCCCTCTGGTTGCGCCAGGCCAGGGAACGGGGATCCGGCTCCAGCGCACCTCAACAACCAGCGGCCAGGAAGGACAACGCCAGATGCGATTGACTGCGGTCATCTTCGATCTAGACGGCGTGCTCGTGACCACCGATCACTTTCACTACAAGGGCTGGAAACGGCTTGCGGATGAGCTCGGGATGGCGTTCGGCGAGACCGACAACCACCTGCTGCGCGGTGTGTCGCGGATGGAGAGCCTGAAGATTATCTACCGGCTCAACAAGCGTGAACTGCCGCCGGAGCAGCAGTTCGTGGCGCAGGCAACGAAGAAGAACGGCTACTACGTCGAGTATGTCAAGCAGATGACCCCGGCCGACATCCTTCCCGGCTCGTTGGAGCTGCTGGACGGGCTGAAGGCGGCGGGGATCAAGCGTGCGGTGGCCAGTTCGAGCAAGAACGCGGGGATAGTACTCGACCGCACCGGCCTGGGAGCGTACATGGAAGCCGTGGCGGACGGCAACGATATCAAGCACTCCAAGCCGCACCCCGAGGTGTTCCTCATGGCCGCACACAAGCTGGGTGTCGACCCGGCCGCGTGTATCGGGATTGAGGATGCGGCGGCAGGGGTGGAGTCGATCAAGGCCGCGGGCATGAAATCGGTGGGGATCGGGGAGCAGGCCGGTGCGGCCGACGTGGTGGTGGAGTCGGTGAGGGAGTTGAGTGTGGAGAAGCTGGTGGGGATGATGGGTCAGTGAGACGATGAGGTGTCGAGTCGAGGGAGCACGCGGGCAGCGCTGAGCAATCGTCTCAACGTTTCAACGCGTCTGCTCCCCCAACAGCGTCCTTGCCAATCCCCGGTACGCCACGGTCCCAGCCCAGTCGACGAACTCGGGCGCCAGCCGGTCGAGCCACCACAGGAGTGTCATCCAGCGCGGCAGCACGGTGAGCGCCTCCCGTCGGGCGACCGCATTCAGCGCATGGTGGGCGAAGCGTTCGGGGGACAGGGGGCGCAGCGGCCAGCGAAGCGAACCGAGCCGCTCGTAGGGCAGCTTCACCCGGATGTCGCCGTGTACGCCGCCGCCGTGGATCATGGGCGTGAGTACCACTCCCGGGCAGATCAGCGAGACATTCACCCCCCGCGGAAGCGCTTCCATGCGAAGGCAGCGCGTGAGTGTGATGATGGCGTTCTTGGAGGCGCAGTAGATCTGTGTGCCGGGGAGTGGTACGAGCCCGGCGATGGAGCCAGTGTTGACGATGTGGCCGAAGCCCTGCCGGCACATGAGAGGAAACGCGGCGGCCACGCCGTTCACCACCCCCATCAGGTTGGTATCCACCACCCGCTTCCAGTCCTCGTGCGCGAACGCGGCCGCATCACCGGCAACCACGATCCCCGCGTTGTTGAACAGGTAGTCGAGGCGGCCGTGGGCCTGCGCGGTCCCTTCCACCAGGTGCTGCACCGCCCCCGCGTCACGCACATCCACCACGCGCCCGTAGGCACTGCCGTGCCCTGATTCCATCCGCTCTGCCGCGTCCACCACTTCCGCCTGCACATCCGCCATGACCACGTGTGCCCCCCGGGCGACCAACTCGTGCGACAGGGCACTGCCGATACCCGATGCGGCGCCGGTCACGATGGCGACGGCGTCACTGAAGGGCCTGGTGTAGCGGCGGGGGGTTGGCATGGCACCCAAGTATACTAGCGGGGAAGGAAGCGAGAAGCGGCTCTTACAGAGGCGCGGAGAGGGCCCATCGCAGGAGGGCGGACCGTTCGGGTGTTTTCTGCGAGCAAACGCTGTGTGGGGCCCGTACGGTGCAGATTGTTCCAATCGCGCCGGGACTGTGGTACATTACGAGTATGGGCACCAGGCGCGGCATGCTCGCATCGATCATGATCTGTCTGCTGATGGCAGGCTGGTGTGTGGCGCTGGACGACACCTGCTGCACACTCGAGAGACTGTCCGCTCTCATCAACTGGCACCAGTATCCCGACGGCTCCATCGGTCCGCTGCACTGGCATGTCGACAGCATCTGCCCCTACTCTCCGAGAGAGGTGCAGGTTGTCTGTCCCAAGCCCCCAGACTGGCCTAACGTGAATGTGGTGGCATTCAGCAGCGGTGAGGGGCAGTTGTATGTCACGCGAGGAGTCCGTACGCCGATCCTCGAGTCCTGCGGCGAAATGGAATACTGGGCCGCACCTGTACCCCTTCCTCTGCCTGGAACCGCACTGACAGACAGCACGCCATGGCTCCTGCTGTCTCTTGAGCGACTGGGTTACACTCCCTTGTACGATTCCCTGCTGGTTCAGGTGGCCGTTGCGCTTGAGGACACGTCAGCGGTCCTTCGCGCGACAGCTCTCCTGACTGGTCCAT
>CAZJJT010000576.1:0-3281 GCA_964546395.1 uncultured Fibrobacterota bacterium | reverse complement strand
ACGCGGGAACACCTGCGCGCCTGAAGGCGGCGATGGACTCCTCCATCGCACTCGACATCTGCATGATTATCGGCGAGTTCTCGTGGTGCGAACTGGTCGGGACCCTTCGGAACCCAATCGCCTGGCAGTACCTGATTTCCTACGCCGACTCGAACGATATCGGGTACCTGCCGTGGGTCTGGTGGTGCTGCAGCGATACCGGCAATGCGCACAGCATTACCAACGACAAGATCTACGGTCACTGGGCCAATGGACTCTGGGGCGAGACTATCGCTGTCACTCATCCCAATAGCATTGCCAACACCGCGGTGCGGACTCCGTACCAGGTATACGGCACCTGCGACAGTCTGCCGGTGGCCAGGCGCTCTGTCGTTCTCGCCACGACGCCCACGAAGGCAACAGCGATCTATCTTCTCGACGGTCGCACGGTGACCGCGTGGGAGGCGACCCGCACGGGCGTGCGGCTGGAGGCGCGTGAGGGGAAGGTCCACGCGCACGTCCAGTCTCCCGGCAGGGACCGCTGACTGAGAGCTGCGGCCCCCTGCGGGTCCCCGGCAGCGAACCCTCGCATACAACAACTCCCACCTCCGGGGTACCCGGCGAAGCACCCATATGCATCAACATGTGCTCAACGACATCGACCTCGCCATATTCGATATGGACGGCGTTCTGTTCGACACGGAGCGCTGGGCAATTGATGCGTGGACCGAAGCCGGTAAGATGTTCGGGTTCGATGTGCCCTACGAGGCGGTCGTGCAGTGTATCGGGCTGACCGCCGAAGACACCGCGATGATACTCCGTGACGCCTGCGGGCCGCAGTTCCCCTACGAGACCGTGCTGCAGGAGCGATTGCGCATCGGGCGCGAGCAGGTGACACGGCACCCGGCGCCGCTGAAACCGGGTGTACGCGAAACGCTTGAGTATCTCCGCGTGCGACGCATCAAGACCGCCGTGGCCACTTCGACGGACCGCGCGCGCACAACGCTGCTGCTTGACAAAGCAGGACTGGAAAGAGCCTTCGATGCGGTGGTGTGTCGCGAGGACGTGCAACGGCGCAAGCCGTGGCCGGATGTGTTCCTGGAGGCCGGCACACGTGCGGGGTGTGCACCCGAGCGGTGTCTGGTGATTGAGGACTCGGACACGGGACTGCTCGCGGCGCATCGCGCGGGCATGCGGGCAGTGTTTGTGATGGACCTGAAGCCGTTGCCGCCGGAGGCGGAGTATCTCGCGGTTGCGCGGTTCGACAGTATGATGGTGTTGCTGGAATCACTGACGGCAGCTACTCCTTGAGAAGGTCCACCGGGTACTCCGCGTACCCGGGCCCGCGTCAGGGGGCCAGTACGCCTTGGCCCCCTGAACCCCCGTGCGTTGGCGCCACGGGCAGGCTCGTCGGTCTGGTTGCGTCGACAGTCGCCGCGCCACCCGAAACAACGAGCCGTGTTCCGGGTCGAGAAACACAAGACATCACGGCATGTCAACTTCCCAGAGCGTATTATAGGGTGAGCACGCAAGGAGGCCGCCATTACCACTGCGCCCATTGTCAGCGCCAGAAATGTCCGCAAATCCTACCCATCGGTGGTCGCAGTCGACGGCGTGTCGTTCGAGGTGGCTCCTGGTGAGTCGGTCGCGATGGTGGGGGAGAACGGGTGCGGCAAGACAACCCTGCTCAGTCTGCTGCTCGGGCTGGTGAACCCCGACCCGCCCCCCGACGGTGGCGAAGTACAGACGCTCGGCGTCGCGAGTGTCGCAGCAAGTTCGGTCGCCAAGCAGCAGATCGCGCTCATCGCCGATTACGCCGGTCCGGTCCCGTGGGCGCCGGTGTGCGAAGTGGCCCACCTGTACGGGTCGCTCTACCCCGCGTGGGACATGGCCCAGTGGGAAGCGCTCATCGCCCGGTGGCACCTTCCCCGCAACGCCCCGCTCAATACGATGAGCAAAGGGCAGCGACGGCTCGCGGAAGTGGCCCTGGCCGTAGCGGCCCACCCGAGACTCATGGTACTCGATGAACCGTTCAATGGACTGGACCCGGTCATGCGCCACGAGATCCAGGTGCTGCTCGCGCGGCTGCGCACCGAAGAATCGCTGACACTTCTGTACTCAACGCATATCCTCACCGAAGTCCAGACGCTGGCTGACCGTCTCCTCGTGCTCCGGCACGGAAAGCTTCTGCTCGACTCGCCGATTGCCGAGCTGGCCGAGGGCGTGGAAGGCGCATTTCTCAAGTTCTACGACCTCGTTGCGGTCGAGCCCGGCACACCATGAGCACGCGCGAGCTGTATCGGTTCTTCCTCCGGAGCGTGTTCTTCTCGCCCCGAGTCAACCACGGTCTGGCCCTGCTCGGACCGCTGGTGCTGTTGATGTTTGTCGGCGGCGATATGTCGCGCCACGCCGCACTTGCCGCGATGTTTGCGGTGAGTGCCACGCCGTGGTGGGTCTCCTCGGCACTTCGCACAAGCCGCCGTGACCGAGCCGCCTCCCTCGTCTCCGGCATCGACCCCGCAATCCTCATGCTTCCGGTTGAGCGAACCGGTGTGCTCCGCGCATGGCTGCGGGCACACAGGACGTACAGCCTTGCGGTGCTGTTGCTGCTCACGGCAATGGGCTCAATGCTCGGCAAGGTCCCGTCGGATGCGAAACTCGTCGCGGTTGATCTGCCCGGGGGTGCTACCGTGCACATCCATGAATGGTACCGCACCTACTTCGATGAAGAGCTGCGCCAGATGGTGACCGAGCGGCACACGCGCGTGGCCCGCAGCTCACTCATCTTTGATGGGCTCAAAGCCGTCCCGTTCCTCGTAGTGGTCTTCGGGCTGTACTTCCTGTGCTACTCGCTGGCGACGAGCCGCAGATGGTCGGCAGGCGAACTCGAACTGGGACCACGCCACACGAATGGCATCCGCTTCCTGCACGCAGTCCACGCTCTGCTTGCCCTGGTCCTCATCCTTGATGTGTTCCTGCCGCAACCCACCATCGAGCGCATACTTGGAGTCGTCGGCTCGTGACCACCCGTACTGCCACTGTTCGGGCCCGCCTCACGCACCTCGCGGTGCTTCACCGTGCACTGCTCGTGCGATTCTGGGCGTTCGATGCGGTGCTTGTGGTAACAGGGATACTGTATCTGTTCATGCCACGGGGAGTGGATGTCGCAAGCCTCGACAATGCATGCCTGGGGATCTTCGCGCTGCTGCTCTGCGTGCAGTACCACATGCACGCAATCAAGTCCACGTGCGGCGGACCGGGGTTCTACCTCATGCTTCCGGACCGGTGGGCTCCCTACAAGG
>CAZJJT010000575.1:0-3283 GCA_964546395.1 uncultured Fibrobacterota bacterium | reverse complement strand
CCTTACCGCCGCCCATCGGAAGCGTCGTCAGGCTGTTCTTGAACACCTGCTCGAACGCGAGGAACTTCAGGATGCCGAGGTTGACTGTCGGGTGGAATCGAAGGCCGCCCTTGTACGGACCGATGGCGCTGTTCATCTGGATGCGGAACCCGCGGTTGACCTGGATCTCGCCCTTGTCGTCGATCCACGGCACGCGAAACATGATCACCCGCTCCGGCTCGGTGATACGCTCGAGGATCTTCGCCTGGCGGTACTGCGGGTTCTCCTCGATAAACGGCATCAGGCTCTCAACCACTTCCTGCGCCGCCTGATGAAATTCGCTTTCGCCCGGGTTCTTCGCGACCAGCTTCGTCATGAACTCGTTGACCTTGACATCGAGCAGGTTACTCATGCAGCAACTCCTCATGGTTGAGTGAACGGTTCCGCTGGTGTGGACCACCGTGACGGAGCAAATCTAGGTGGCGAAGCCGGCAAATACAATGGAGTGAGGCGGTTTTCAGTGAAACACCGAAGCTTTTCCGCGCTACTTGGCGGCCATACTGGTCTTGCGGCAGGGGCTGGGCAGCGACAGGGTATTCTGGCAGGGGTTGGGCAGCGACAGGGTGTTCTGGCAGGGGCTGGGCAGCGAGAGGGTATTCAGGCAGGGGCTGGGCGCCCCTGAGACCCAGCTCGGAAGGTAACGACAGTGTAGCCCAGCCCCCCCCCGCAACTCGTACCGCCATCTCCTCCGGCCCCCCCCACACTTGGGGGGGGTGACACAGTTGGAGCACGGAGCAGCCGACACTCCGCGGGTCCCGGTCAGCGCTGATGCGCATACCACGGTCTCAACGTACCGGGTACCCGAGAGGCGAAGCGTACCTGCAGAGACCAACGCTGATGGCGAAGCGACTGCATCCCAATCGTTTCACAGAACGATCCTCAGCTACAAGCGGCATCGACACCTCAACATGAACCGAGAGGTTCACGTACGGTCCCATCACAAGCTTGCGAGATTGCTCCTGATCGCAAACTTCAGCAGGTCAACCGTCGTCCGCATCTTCAGCTTCTGCATGATATGGTTCTTGTGTGACTCGACGGTGCGCACGCTGATAAACAGTGCATCGGCAATCTCGGCGTTGGTCCTGCCGTCACCCCACAGCGTGAGTATCTCCTGCTCGCGCTTGCTCAGCAGTTCGAGCCCGGGGGTGGGTGTGCCCTTGCCGCGGATCGTTTCGACATACTCGCCCACCAGCAGGCCGGTAATCGAGTTGCTGAAGTACTCGTGGCCGTTGCTGACCGTGTAGATCGCCTCGCGCAGCTCCTGCACCTGCGCATCACCGGCAATCAGCCCTTTGGCGCCGCACCGTATCGCTTCAACCACTATCTCGCGCGTGGCGCGCGGCGCGGTCACGAGCATGCGCACGGCGGGGTAGCGGCCCCGGATACGCTCCACCAGGGGGCAGCGAAGGTCGGCGGGGTCTTTCACCACGAAGAGCGCCAGTTGTGTCGTCTCCCTGCGCAGGCTTTCGACAAACGAGTCTTCATCGAAGCTCGTCAGACATGCCACATCCGATACCTCCCCGAGCACGGTCCGCAGCCCCGCCGAGAGGATCGTATGGTACTTGTCGAATACGGCAACGCGGATCTGCGGCATGCTCAGGTCCTGACCACCACGGCCTTGCTCCGCCGCCCGTCGATATGCACAGTGAGCGGGGGAGCGAACCGCACGTGACGGAAGTAGTTCAGCCGCTCGACCGTCTCGGCCGACTCGAAGTCCTGCCAGGAGATACGGTTCTGCTCCAGCCCTTCCTGCACCGCGACATAGCCGATGTTGAGCGCGGTGACATTGTGGAAGAAATGCGAGCCCAGCGAGGCGTCCAGCGGGTACCCCTCGAACCCCACTTCCACTATCACCTTCGCCGCCGCAATCTGCATCCAGTTCACCGGTATGCCCAGGCTCGGGTCGCGGCTGCCCCACCGGCCCGGACCCACCAGCATGTACGACACGCCCTCCCGTGACAGCTTGCGGTTGAAATACTCCACCTCATCAACCATCTCGCGTGTCTTCAGCCGGTCGAACTGCTCCAGGTTTACCACCACCACGTCAACAATCCCATCGAATCGCCCGTTCCCCAGCGCCGTGCGCGAGGTGATACACAACTCGGCGGGGTCGAATGCGCCGAGGTCCAGTTCGTAGGCGAGCTGCTCGCCGGCGAGTGGTTTCACCTGGAGCACGTACAGCGAGGGAGGGTGATCTTCTGCGGTCAGGTCCACCGCGAACTCGATCTCCACCGGCACCCCCATCGCGTCCTTCAGCGTATCCATCACCGCCCCTACCGTGTCGGCCAGCGGGATATAGTCGTGCTTGAGGATATCGGCGAAGTTGACCAGCCGCGGGCCAGGGGTGCGCAGGGAAGGGCTCAGGCGGTCGTTGACGGGGTCGTACACCGATGCGCAGTGGGTGAGCGCACCGTGTTTCTCCGCTTCAGCGATGTCGAGAAGGGCGAGTGCCGCTTTCTCTCCCTCACCAACCAGGTCCAAGTCGCGTACCGTGCGGTCCACCGCGTAGAAGGCCACCTGTGAGCTGTGCAGCATGTCCTTGGTCGAGCCAAAATCGGCGCCCGGGTAGCGAGGCGAGAAGCGGTGCCCCGTACGCCCTTCCACCACGTATACCCCCAGGCCAAACGCAATCACCGCAAACCCCTCTTCGGGGCGCATGTGCGACACGGGGTAGAAGTTGTACGAACGGGCCACGCCGCTGATATGCGGGTAGTAGTACTGCCCGTATTCACGTCCCACCAGCTCCTGCAGAACCACCGCCATCCGCTCGTCGTCGGTCGTATGGTGCGTGGCCTGGAAGTATACCTGCGCATCGGGTCTCATCAGCGACGCATACACCTGTTTCACCGCTGCCTCGAGCCGCCGGAGCCGCTCGTGGGGGTCGGGATGGCTGTTGGGGATGATGTAGGTTTCGAACGCGCCCGCGCAGGGCTGGGTGAGCGAGTCTTCGAACAGGCTCGACGAGCGGACGGCAATCGGGCGGTGTACCTGTTCGACGAAGGCGAGCAGGCGTGCCCGAAGCTGTGGGCTGAGCTCTTCACCGTCGAACACACGCTTGATGTGGTCGTAGTCCTCCGAGCCTATCACCGCCCGCCGCACCGTTTCCCGCTGCGACAGGTGCAGGTACTCGTCGGTACCGATAACCGCGGTGAGCGGTGTGCGTACCTGCAGCCCGGGCGGGAGCTTCGATGTGTCGAGTTCGTGCACGAGCGCGTTCAGAAACGCCACGCCGCGTCCCTTGCCG
>CAZJJT010000574.1:0-3294 GCA_964546395.1 uncultured Fibrobacterota bacterium | reverse complement strand
GTTGTGACACGCGGAGAGACACCTGAAGCCAACTGCCTGCGAACCGCCTCCAGGTTGCGTGTGTACTTCGCCTGTGCCGTACCCAGGACCTCACAGTAGAAGAACCTCACTGCCTGTCGCACCAAACCGTCCGGGCCAGGGCCCACGAACGATCCTACACGCGATGGGCTGATGGATGCCGGGTGGCCCGTATGCCCGGCCAGAAGCGGCCGCAGATGGTCTGCGTATTGCGCCGCGAGATCCGCCGTGACACCGCGCTTCTGTGCATGCCTCGACATCCTGTCCAGCCAGTACCGCACCCACTCCTCGCGCGACCACTGGTCGCTGTCTCTCTCGGCCACGACCGTCTCCTTCTGCAGGTAGCAGCAATGTTTGTCTCGGGGACACAGTATAGGATTCGCAACCCCGCCGCGGCAAGGACGTTCTTCGCTCCAGCCATTGCCCACGAACACGTGGGCACGTGCGTTAGCGGGCAACCACCAAGATACACGCGCCATAGGCCCAGGGGGAAGGACAGCACACACGCTCCCGACCCCACAGGAGGCCCCGTGGAAGGCCGACGACCCTCCGTTGGGGCCAGGCTCCCGCTCGGCGAAGCGCACCGGGACAGATAGCTGGCGCGGTCGAGGCGCGTGTGAGGTCACTGCAGACAGATTCGGGGAGTGTCAAGCCTGCATTCAGGAGCAGCCGTGCCGAAGCGTGGGCCTCGGAGGCTGGTAGAAAGGCATGGGGAGCAGCGGCGACGAGCGACCTACCCCTCGCTGGGCCCCAACCCGGCACCCGGGCGGGGTAGAGCCTGCTCCCGCAGAGGCCAAGCCACACCGAAATGAGTGTACCGCAGGTCCACACGAACGCGTCGCAGGCAACAGCAGGCCCGGAGCAGGCCTTGACGGGCCGCCGCCTGTTGCCCCTGAACAAACAACAGTCGCACAACAACAGACGGCCCGGACTCGCCAACCGGCATGTCCAGGCCGCCATCGTTCCCAGGCTCAATTCACCACGTGCACCTGCAACCGGGCTCTTCGCCCTTCTTCTACGCCGCGGCCTTGTCTTCTACCGCGCTCTCGGCGTCAATCTCGTCCTCCTCCGCCGCCGTACCGCGCGTGATGAACTGGCGGTACTCGGGCGAAGTGCTCCCGAACGTGGCCCGCACCACACGTGAACCATGCACCAGGATCTCATTAGCCTCCATGCACGCTTGCGTGTAGGCCTCCTGAGCGCGCAGCTCCGCCGGGTACGCCTCCAACGCCTCCGCCGATTCCTTCTCTGCCCTCGCCGCTGCTGCACCCAACTGCTGCGCAACAGCCTCGCGTATCGAAGAGAGCCCCTCGTATTCGTCCACCAGCTTCACCATGTCATTGGCGATCCGCACCAGGTCATCGACAGTGCCACCGCCCGAGGGAAGGGTGCTGATATTCTTGGCTGCCTCGGATGCGCGCACGAAAATCACGGGTCGCCACTGCTGCACAGCTGTCCGGAGCGCCGCCACCGCAGAGTCGCGTTCCGCCCGCTCACGGTCGCCACTCACCGAAAGCTCCTGCAACTGCTGCCAGGATGCGTTCACGCGGGTGGTCGATGCCGCCACTACATCAGTCAGCGCTTGCAGGGCGGGATGCTCACTGCCGCGCCGGGTTAGTAGATCGTACAACCTGTTGATGCCCCTGCGGATCAGGGCAAGAGTTCGTGAGGCCATGCCTCCTCCTACTACTGTTGGTGGTATGTGCGGCTCGGCGGGTCCAAGTACCACGCGCCTGGGAGTACGCCGTCCCTTCCCGCCTGCCGCGGCAAAGAAACGCCGGGAATATAAGAAATGGCAGTACCCCCCTCAGCAGCCCAACAAACCCCACCGCGGCCCGGAACTAAATTTCTGAGTCCCTGGGTCAAACGAAGGGAGAGAAAGCCATGCGATACGCACTACTGAAAGCTGTTGCACTGACGGCACTGCTCGCAGCCACCTCGCATGCATGGTGGGAAAACGGGCACGGGATCCTGACACGCGCCGCGGTGGCTGTGCTGCCCGATGAGATCCCCGAGTTCTTCCGGGCCGCCGGCGCGCAGGTCAGCCACATGTCGATGGACCCCGATGTGTCGAAGAACAAGCGCGCTCCCGCGGCACGCGAGTCCGAGTACCCCGAGCACTATATCGATATCGAACTGCTCAAGGGCAGGGACGTGCCCGCCTCACGGTTCGCGCTGGTGAAACTCTGCTGTGAGCTGGGGCTCGCGCCCGAGAAAGTCGGCTTCCTTCCATACGCTGCCGCCGAGTGGACCGACCGCCTTGCCGTTGCATTCGCCGAGCACCGCGCGTGGCCGAAAAACGAGATGATTCGCCAGAAATGCTTCGTGTACGCCGGGTTCCTCTCACACTACGCCCAGGACCTCTGCCAGCCGCTGCATACCACGATCCACTTCGACGGGCGGGCGGGGCAGGACGGGGCTTCGCCGCACAGCGGGATTCACGCCAAGGTAGACGGGCTGATCGAGAACCTGTCGGCAAAGCCCGAAATCATCGCCCGGGAACTGACGCCCGTCTCGATCGATTCTCTCATGCCGTTTCTGCTGCGCGAACTGGCCGCTACCCATGCCCTTGTCGACACGGTCTACGCGCTCGAGCAGCAGTTCCCCGCGGTCAAAGGTACCAAGCCCTCGGCTTCGGTTGCCGCGTTCGGCATGGAACGCATGCAGCGCGCGGCCGCAGTTACCGCGGGACTGTACCTGTACGCCTGGCAACTGTCCGCGGCGATCGAACTGGAGGACTGGATACAGCGATGAGTGGACCGGTGATGGCCATCGGCGGCGGCAGCATCCGACTGGGGGAGACCCGGCGTATCGACGAGCGCGTGGTGGCGTTGACCGGCAGGGCCGCGCCCCGCGTGCTGTTTGTCCCGACCGCCAGCGGTGACCGTCCCGACTACCTCGAGGGGTTCAGGGCCATGTACGAAGGGCAACTGGGGTGTCGAGTGACGGCGCTCGAGTTGTACCGCAACCGGCCCTCACGTGCGGCCATGGCCGAGCTGGTCTCTTCCGCGGACGCGGTCTACGTCGGTGGCGGGAATACGCTGCGTATGATGATGCTGTGGCGACGGCTCGGGCTCGACCGTCTGCTGCGCAGCGCGCACCGCCGCGGCGCCGTGCTTGCGGGCAGCAGCGCCGGTGGGATCTGCTGGTTTCTGATGGGCCACAGCGACTCACGCGCGTACTCAGCCAACGCAGAGTCGTGGGAGTTTATCAGGGTGCGGGGCCTGGGACTGCTGGATGCTACGTTCTGTCCGCACTATCACGCCGAGAAGCGCG
>CAZJJT010000573.1:0-3294 GCA_964546395.1 uncultured Fibrobacterota bacterium | reverse complement strand
CCGACATGAAACTCTGCCTGTGACCACAGCCCGATGTCGCGCGTGTGCGCAAAGAGCCGCACTGTCACATCCAGCAGTTGGCTGGCACGCAGTTCACGGTCCGCGATCAGCATGCCGCGCTCAAAGTCCGATGGGCTCATGCCGGCAAGGTTGATCGAGGCACGGTCGCCCGCGACCACTTCGGCCGCCTGTACCCCGAACTGCTCCAGTCGCCGCACGCGCAACTCGGTTCCGCGGGGGAGCAGCCAGGCGGGCGAGTCGGCGCGCAGCACGCCGCTCAGCACCGAACCGGTCACGACAGTCCCGAATCCCTTCACCGTGAACACACGGTCAACGAACATGCGGAAAACTTCACCACGCGGCCGTTCGCGTGTCGCCATGACCGCGGTTCCCATGGCGGCACGCAGTGCCTCTATCCCCTCGCCGGTCTTCGATGACACCTCGTGCAGCGGTGCGTCCTGGAGAAACGTATCATGCGTCAATTCGCGAAGCTCTTCCGAAGCCATCGCACGCGTATCGGCATCCACCAGGTCGATCTTGTTCAGCACGAGCATCCCGTGTTCCACCCCCAGCACGCGCAGGATCTCGAGGTGTTCGCGCGTCTGCGGCATCACACCTTCATCCGCCGCTACCACCAGCAGCGCAAAGTCGATGCCACTCGCCCCTGCCACCATCGTACGCACGAACGCCGCATGGCCGGGCACGTCGACAATCCCTACCCGCGTTCCGTCGGGGAGTTCGATATGCGCGAAGCCAAGATGGATTGTGATACCGCGGGATTTCTCTTCCTGGTGTGTGTCGCACTCGATCCCGGTGAGTGCACGCACCAGCGCGGTCTTGCCGTGATCCACATGGCCCGCGGTGCCAACAGTAAGATGGTGGGCAGTCATCGGTTCGCTCGCCTCACCTGCCGATCCGACCATCAGCGCCTCTCACTGCCTCTGCGACTGTCTCTACGTCGCTGTCGAACAGGCACGTGCAGTCGAAGAGCAGTCTGCCCTCCCGCATGAGGGCAACCACCGCGGGGTCTCCGCGCATGAGTGCGCGGTACAGCCGGTCCGCACGCTTCTTGGCCGCGTCGAGAGCAACCGCGAAGCTCGGCAGCTCGAGGTCCGGAAGAGCGCCGCCGCCCGTACGTCCGACACTTGGGGTCACTTCACACGGGATACCGCGGTCGGCGAGGCACGTCGCCAATTGCTCAGCCCTGGTCCGAACACACTCCGGCTTCTGTGCCAGAATCGCGAACGCCGGATTGTCGCTCAGCAGCGAATCCTCGGAGAGGTATCGCCGGCACGCGCTCCAGAGTGCGGCGATATCGAGTTTGCCGAGACGAAGGGCGCGCATGAGGGGGGCCCCTCCGAGCCTGCGCACCAGCTCCGAACGGCCGACCACGATACCGGCTTGCGGGCCGCCGAGCAGTTTGTCCCCGCTGAATGTCACCAGGTCGGCCCCGTCCCCGAGCGCACCACTCACATCCGGTTCACCGGCAAGCGGCAGGCGTGCCGGACGCCTGAGGAGTCCCGAGCCCATGTCGTATACCATGAGGAGGCCGCGCGCGTGTGCGAGTTGCGCCAGCTCTTTCACCGAGGGCTCTTCGGTGAACCCCCGGATCGCGTAGTTGGATTTGTGTACCTTGAGCAACAGTTTCGTACGGGGCGAGATCGCACTCTCGTAGTCGTCGAGTCGCGTCTTGTTGGTGGTGCCGACCTCCACCATGCGCGCACCTCCGGCCCGCATGATATCGGGGATGCGGAACGCGCCCCCGATTTCGATGAGCTCGCCGCGCGACACCACTGCTTCTCTGCGCAGACACAACGTGTGCAGGATCAGGATGAGAGCGGCGGCGTTGTTGTTCACCACGAGCGCATCCTCGGCACCGGTGAGATACGTGAGCAGCGGGCGGAGGTGGTCGATGCGATGGCCGCGTCGGCCGGTGCGCAGGTCGAACTCCACGTTGCAGTAGCCGGTAAGGATTGGGTTGATGTCGTGAGCGACACTGGCACCCAGAGGGGCACGGCCAAGGTTGGTGTGGAGCACGACTCCGGTTGCGTTGAGTACCGGGCGAAGGCTGGGCGATGCGACCGCACCCGCGATACGGGCGGCCTCGGAGAGAATCTGCTGAGCGTCCGGCGCCTGCGTGCCCCTGCCAACCAGTTCGCGTACCTGTGCGATCGCCGTTCGCAACCCGTGAGTCAGCAGGTCGTGGCCGAAGCGTTCCCTGAGCACCTGCGCGTCCGGGTGTTCGAGCAGGGCACCGACTGCGGGAAGGGCCTGTCGTAGCTGGTCCACAGCGAGCCACCTTTCAGCCGCCAAAATACCATCGGTGGGACCCACTGTCGTCCCCGGTGATGCGGGCAGCACTCTCCATCACGTGATGACGTCGCATCGCCACCACCGACCGTGGCATCTTGGCGGTTGCGGCACACTGGGGCGACCGCGGCACCACTGCAGCAGGCGCCCACGGCGCGGCCTGGCAGACTCTGAGGGCCGCTACTCGGGCTTGACTCCCGCGACACACAGGTACGCTATCCGCGCCGTGGGGTCTTCAAGGCGGTTGCGGTTCTTCATCTTGCGGCCCACGCTCAGCTCCAGCACGTGTTCGCCGTACTCCAGACCATGGCCGAGGATGTGGAACGTGCCGAACTCCACCGGGTAGTTGGTGAACGGTCCCGCAATCTCCTTGCCGTCGAGCACTGCCTCGATCTTCAGGCCGTTGTTGTAGGTCTGGCAGAACATGCCGACGCCTGTGCCTTTGAACGTGAACATCAGCGTGTCACCGGTGCGTCCCCGGAGTATGTCCTCGAAGTACCACGGAACGTCCGCGTCATCGACGCTGTCCCAGCTGCCCTTGAGCACAACGCTCCTGTTGGACTTCGACGGATTCACGTTCGCCACATGCTGGAACTCATCTGAATACAACGGCGGAGGCAATTCCGCGGTTTCATACTTGGACGGTTCGACATCGTAGAGTTTCACCTGCCGATCGAACCAGTCTCGCAGCGCCTCATACCACATCTGCTGGCCGTAGTCGTTGAGATGACAGGCATCGAAGGCGATGTTCGACCACTTCTGGCCGCGGCGTTCGAGAGTCTCGTTGGTGTAGGTCTGAAAATCGATGAACGGGATCCTGTAGTAGTCGGCCAGTTCGCGGTGAAGGCTGTGGTCGAGTGTACCATCGGGAAGGTCGCCGGCGCCCTTCTTGCATCCGACGCCTATCAGCGCGCAGTCAGGAGTGGTCTTTGAGGACTTGATCTGGCGGATACAGCCCTCCACGGCTTTCCTCACAAGCATGCG
>CAZJJT010000572.1:0-3295 GCA_964546395.1 uncultured Fibrobacterota bacterium | reverse complement strand
CGGAGCCGTTCACGTTGTTGTATCAGCGCTCTGTGTACCAATCGATGCAGAGTCTGACGCGGCGAACCATGGAGCTCCTGGGGCGAAGTCAGAAGAAGTTGCCGAAGGATGCGCGGCCGCTGGCGCGCTCAGTACTTGAGTCGGAGCATACGCTTCTTGACAGTTTGCGGCGGGTGTCGAAGGGCAAGATTACGGCACTCAAGACGAGGATCCACGGCGACTACCACCTTGGGCAGGTGCTGTACACAGGCAAGGACTTCGTGATCATGGACTTTGAGGGTGAGCCTGCCCGGGCACTCGGAGAGCGGCGGCTCAAGTACTCGCCGCTGAAGGACGTGACGGGGATGGTGCGGTCTCTGCACTACGTTGCCTACGGCACTCTGTTGCTGTCAAACGGCTTCCGCGGTGCCGACCGCGAGTACCTTGAGACATGGGTTGAGCCGTGGTACGAGTTGACCAGGGGGGCATTCCTGACCTCGTACCTGCAGACCATGGGAGATGTGGGCATCGTGCCGCGCAGCAAGTCGGAACTGGACACACTGCTGCACGCCTACCTTCTGGAGAAAGCGGTGTATGAACTTGGGTACGAACTGAACAACCGACCGAAGTGGGTCGTCATTCCGCTGAAGGGCATCACCAATGTCCTCGACAGCGTGTCAGGGGGAGACTAATGGCAGGTGGCAGAAGGAAGGACCGTGGAGCGGGCCCGAAGGGCGCGAGAGACGTGGCGGTGAGCCCCGACGCAGGGATGCGCCATGGGGTGAGCCGACTCTCCGAGTACGATATCTTCCTGTTTCGTGAAGGAAACTACTACCGCATGTTCGAGTCGTTCGGCGCGCATCCCATGGACGTGGACGGGGTGGCGGGGGTTCTCTTCTGCGTGTGGGCGCCCGGTGCGAAGCAGGTGTCGGTAATCGGCGACTTCAACGACTGGGATGCCTCACGGGCACCCCTTGCTGCGCGGTGGGACGGGTCCGGTATCTGGGAGGGGTTCATGCCCGGGATCGGACCAGGCTCGTTGTACAAGTTCGCGATCACGCCTGCGACGGGCGCGGGCGTGTTGGAGAAGGGTGATCCGGTGGCATTCAGCTGGGAAGCTCCGCCTCGGACGGCTTCGCGTGTATCAGATCTCTCGTACGAGTGGCACGATGACTCATGGATGGCGGTGCGGGAAAAGAAGAACGGCCTCCAGGCGCCGGTGTCCATCTACGAGATGCACCCGGGTAGTTGGCGACGAGTCGCGGACGAGGACAACCGGTCACTGACGTACCGCGAGATGGCAGTGCAGCTTGCCGACTACCTCGATGAGATGGGGTTCACGCATGTGGAGTTGATGCCCGTGATGGAGCACCCCTTCTATGGTTCGTGGGGCTACCAGACAACCGGGTACTTTGCGCCCACGAGTCGGTACGGTATCCCGCAGGACTTCATGTACCTGGTTGACGCCCTGCACCAGCGGGGTATCGGTGTCATACTCGACTGGGTACCGTCACACTTCCCGTCTGACGCGCATGGACTTGCGAACTTCAATGGCACACATCTGTTCGAGCATGCTGACCCACGACAGGGCTTCCACCCCGACTGGAAGACGTATGTGTTCAACTACGGCCGCAACGAGGTACGCAACTTCCTTATCAGCAGTGCCCTGTTCTGGCTCGAGAAGTACCACGTCGACGGGATTCGGGTTGACGCCGTAGCATCGATGCTCTACCTCGACTACTCACGCAAGGAAGGCGAGTGGGTCCCGAACAAGTTCGGTGGCCGCGAGAACCTCGAAGCGATAGCGTTCCTGCAGCGTTTCAACCAGATCGTGTACGAACGGTTTCCCGGGGTCCAGACGTTCGCCGAGGAGTCGACCGCATGGCCCATGGTGTCTCGTCCGCTGTACGTGGGAGGGCTTGGATTCGGTCTGAAATGGAACATGGGGTGGATGCACGATACGCTGGACTACTTCTCAAAGGAACCGGTGTACCGCAAGTTTCATCACAGCCAGCTCACATTCAGTCTTATGTATGCGTTCAGTGAGAACTTCACGTTGCCGTTCTCGCACGACGAAGTCGTATACGGGAAGGGCTCGTTGTTGAACAAGATGCCTGGAGACCAGTGGCAGAAGCGGGCCAACCTGCGGACACTCATTGGCTACCTGTTCACGCACCCGGGTAAGAAACTGCTGTTCATGGGTGGGGAGTTCGGTCAGTGGAACGAGTGGAACCACGACGCGAGCCTTGACTGGCATCTGTTGGCACAAGCTGAGCATGCGCAAATCAAGAAGTGGGTCCAGGATGTCGCCAGGTTGTACCGTTCAGAGCCTGCCCTGTTTGAACGGGACGCAAGCCAGGAGGGTTTTCGGTGGATCGAGTGCAATGACGTGGAGAACAGCACGCTCGCCTTCGCGAGATTCGGCGCATCGGCCGAACGAGCGTGTGTCGTTGTCTGCAACCTGACGCCTGTTCCGCGGCACGGGTATCGTATCGGTGTGCCGTCGGCAGGCTTCTGGCAGGAGGTGCTGAACAGCGATGCCGAGTGCTACGGGGGGAGCGGCATGGGCAACATGGGAGGGGTGCACACGGTGCCGGTCGGCTCGCACGGGTACTACCGATCGATTGCGGTTACCCTCCCGCCTCTGTCGGTGGTCGTGTTCAGACTGGAGCAGTAGCGCCACCGACACCGTGCTGCAGGGCGTTGGCAAGGCTCGTGGCCTCTGACCCCAGTTCGGTTGCACGGGTCCGCAACACCATCGCGAGGCTTGCCGCGATGTTGCACGCCTGGCCTCGTCTGCACGCAGCCTGGTAGCGTGGCCTGAAATCGCGCGGTACGCGAAGTGACCAGTTCTTGTTGCTGACCTGGCCCGGGCGGTTGTACTGCCCCTCGATACCGAGCAGGTCCGCGAAAAACACCGCTACGTTGGTGGCCGGACCGAGGAACAGCTCTGCACACATGCCCGCATGGAATGCCTCGGGGCTGGCGCAGAGGCGACGGTGCAGCTGGTCCCGGTCCCGGGCGTGTGGCGCGAGTTCCTCCGCCAGGACTCTTCCCCGGGCGGCAACCCACTCAGTGCCCCAACGCTCCTGCACCACGAGCCAGAGCGGCTTGGTGTCGTGGTTGCCGGGCATTACCCAGTCCTGCGGTGCGGTCGTGGCGATACGGTAGAGGTCGTCGGGGTTGTGCGGGTCGGTCTTCTGCGTGATACAGAACCGTCCGATGCCGCGGGCGGTCATGGCGACCCGAAGAGGGAATGGCCAGGTACTCAGCACTTCGCACAGGACATCGTCGCGTGCCCGCCCGTGCCGGCCCG
>CAZJJT010000571.1:0-3296 GCA_964546395.1 uncultured Fibrobacterota bacterium | reverse complement strand
GGCGAAAGGGCGCGGGATTTGATTCTCGTGAGCGATGCGACGGTCGTCCTGAAATCCTCCGGCAAACAGGCGTTGGTCTATTTCTGCAACGCGTTGGACGGCTCGCCGCTGGCGAAAAGCAGAGTAAAACTATGGGAGCAATGGCGGTGGGACAACGTCTGGCATACGCGCGAATACACGAAGGAGACGGACACGAATGGAATTGCCGTCTGTCACCTGGAAACCGACCGTGAGCAAGACAACGTACAGCTTTTTGCCAGCACAGCGCCGGTTGGCCGGGCGTTGTAGCCGCTTCTACTTTGTCAGATGGGACGGTCGATAGAACAGACTCGCTCGGAGGGACATGAAAGAAAGGACCACCATCGCATTTCTTGGCGCAAGCATTGTACAGGGCAAGGTCAGTTGCAGCTTTGTGGGCCTGCTCAAGAACAAACTGGGCACGAAGCAGTACCGATATGTCAATCATGCTGTTGCGGGGATTGAGGCGTATAACGTGTTAACCAGGCTCCCTGGAACAATTGCGCTCAAGCCTGACATGGTAGTTATTCTGGTTGGCTCGAACGATGTTACTGCATCGCTGGACCCTAAGCTCGAAGAGGTCTCGCGAAGGCTGAAGAAGATTCCTCACCCGGCCACGCTCAAGCACTACGCCGAAGACATGACAGAAATCGTGCAGCGGCTCAAGCGCGAGACGCAGGCAAAGATCGCTTTGGTCTCGCTGCCAGTTCTCGGCGAGGACTTGACATCTCGCGAAAATGCCCGTATCCGCGAGTACAACGCGGCGCTGAAACAGATTGCAGACAAGGAACAGGTCTCGTACCTGCCTGTCTGCGAGAAGCAGCACGAGTACCTGATGAAACGTGTGGATGGCAAAGGACGCCCGCTTGAGGACCTGACCCGAATGGTACTCAAATCGATGTTCAAGCACTACGTGCTCTTGAAGAGCTTTGACAGGATTTCCGAAGAGAATGGATTCAAGCTCCTCACCGACGGCATACACCTCAACAGCATTGGGGCGGGCATGATTGCCGATGAGCTTGCATTGTTTGTGCGGGATGAGCTGACTGACTCCGCAGCCGACCGTTGCCGTGGCGTGGCTGACTATTGCTCGGACTTTCGTGGAAGGCGCCGCGAAGGTGAAAGAGCAGGGGATGGAGGAGGTGTCGGCGGCGGATCGGGCCTACGATGACGCACAGGTGGAGATGGCGCAGGCGCGGGCCAAAGGCGACGAGCTCATCGCCGATACCATGGCCGAGCTTCGGGTGACTCTTTGGAGATTGGACCTTCCCTCGCAGCGGCGTATCACGCGCACCCCCGCGGCGAATCCCTCCGTCAGCCGTCGATAGTGTGGTCGGACGTGGAGAGCATGCAGTGCGGGAGCTCATGGCATGGCAGAGTGCGTGGGGAGCCGCCCGGAACCCGGAACAGCCGATTTATATTGCCCTCATCAGTACAATGAGCACTCCCTACGCCATCGCTGTCCTGGTATGCACGGTGCCTGCCATCGTCGCCGAACTCGTGGCGCTCGTGTTCCCGCGGGCCATGCTCGGACTGCTGCAGCAGGACCCGGCGCGAGTGGTGAACCTGCCGCTGACCCGGGTGTTGGCCATCCTCTCACTGTTCTACATGGTCAACCTGGGTCTGCTCGTGTTCTCTGACAACCAGGTGTTCCGTATCTCGGTGGTGCTGCTGCTCAGCATGAGCCTGCTGCTGTGGGGCACGCGCAAGCTGATTGTCCGCTTCCCCGCCCTGGTCCGGCTCGAGTCGACCGTGTGCCTGGTGTTGCTGGTGAATGTCCTGCTCAGCGTGCTCAGAACGCTGGGCGTCCTCAATCCGCTGTGAGCAGCGCCCGGGAGGCGTCTCGTGGTCAAAGTCGGTATCGGACAGGACTCGCACAGGTTTGGCAGCGAGACCTCGAAGGAGTCGCTGGTGCTGGGCGGAGTGAACATCCCTGGTACGCCGCGTCTTGCGGGTAACAGCGACGCCGATGTGGTGCTGCACGCGCTGACCAACGCGATTTCCGGGGTAAGCGGGGTACCGGTTCTTGGCGCGGCGGCAGACACGCTCTGCCTGGAGCAGGGGATTACCGACAGCAGTGCCTACGTCACTGAAGCGCTCAAGACGCTGGGGGAGTACCGGCTGTGCCACATCTCGGTCTCGGTGGAAGCTGCCCGACCGAAGCTGCTGCCGCATATCCCGGCCATGCGCGAGCACATCGCCCGTCTGTGCGGGCTGAAAGCCAGGGATGTGGCGATTACGGCGACTACCGGTGAGGGACTGAGTGCGTGTGGAAGGGGAGAGGGGATCCAGGCGTTCTGCGCGGTTACGGCAGCACAAGAAGCTTCTTCCTGGCTACACTCGTCTCACCGCTCTCGACCGACTTGACCACCGCCACGTAGGTTCCCGGCCGCAGCGTGGTGCCCCTGGCGTTGAGCGGGATCACCACCAGCGTGGTGTCGGACGGCGGGTTGAGCGCGTACACCAGTTCTCCGTCCACCCCGTAGATATTCACCCAGCGGATTGCGGGGCCCCGGAACCGTACCCCCTCGCCGCTGCCCAACCGCACCGGGTTGGGAAACACCACCAGCGTGCTGTCAACCACTGGCGGCGGCTCCACCGGTATCTCGACCGTATCGTTGAACCCCACTGTTGCCGTGCCGCCCGAACCGTACCGCGCATTGCTCACCACCACCAGCGCCTCGTCGAACCGGCCCCAGCCCGGTATCGCGATGCTGTCGACCCCGTTGCTCTCCACGTCCATTTCCACCAGGCTGTCGAACCGTCCCGTGGCTGTCCGCTGAAGCATGAGCGTTGCGCCCCACATGCTGTCCAACTCGACTGCCGGGGGTGAGTGACGCGCACCTATATACACGCGAAGCGTATCGCTGTCCGAAACGGCGCGTTCCCGCGAGAACCAGTTCATGCCGAAGCCCTGCACGGACTTGGTCTCCGGGGCCCCGGCACCGCGGGGCGTGTAGCGCCACCGCGGCAGGAGAACGGCATCCTTGAGGAACATGCCAGGGTACGCGCGGGTGGCCGTGAAGAAGCTGCGGCTGTGGAACCGGTTGAGCAGCAATCGCCACGGCACACCGGTTGCCGCGGCGGCCGCGGCAAGGTTGTCTTCGTACGAGATCGGTCCCGCGTGGCTTGCGTAGAGCACAGAGCGGATCAGTGCGATACCGTCCGCAGGCGGGCCGAACTGGTACATGAACAGCGTCACCGGCGACCCGTCGTACGTTCCCCCGTACTCGCCCAGCACCGGGGTCTGCGGTGTTCTGAAATACCCGGCGCAGTAC
>CAZJJT010000570.1:0-3303 GCA_964546395.1 uncultured Fibrobacterota bacterium | reverse complement strand
CAAGGGATGCCTTGAGTCTCGCTGAGTGGCAGCGTGAGCAGGCCGCAGAGGCCGCACGCAGTGCTGCGCCGCTCCCCGAACTGGTTCGTGGGCAGCAGGCGCTGCGGGAAGCACTTGCGGCAAGCAGGGGCAGTCTCGACAGCCTTCGCATGGTGCCGCCGCAGATGCTCGGGCCGGCAGCGAGTCGGATGGACCAGGCGGGGAAGGCAATGGCGGCGGCTGAGAAGGCCTTGGGAGGGCGCGGGGCGGCAACGCCCATGGCTGAAGCGGCGGTGGGGCTTGACGGTGCGGCTCAGGCGCTGCTGGCAGCGGGCGAAGGGATGATGAACGGGCAGAGCGGCGGAGCGGGCGGGGCGGGGTCGGGGATGATGGGGGCGATGCGGAAGCTCTCGGGCAAGCAGGCGGCAATCAACGCAGCCACAGGCGAACTGCTCCGCCAGATGCTCCAGGGGATGCAGCCGGGGGAAGGAACCAGGCCGGGCCAGGGAGGACACTCGGCGGTGGACGCGCGGGAGGCGGCACGCAAGGCGCAGGAAGAACTGGCTGAGCAGCTCAGGAAGCTGGCCGAGGAGTACGGTGAGGAAGGCGGTCCGGGTGGCAAGGAGCGTATGAAGGAACTTGAGCAGGAAGCGCGGCGGCTGGCACGGATGCTGCAGAACCCGGGGGAGCAGCTGCGCGAGCGGCAGGACCGGTTCCTCGCACGGATGCTGCAGACGACGCTGTCGCTGCACCGTGAAGAGCAGGGCAAGCAAGAGCGCGAGTCGCGCTCGGCCGTGGAAGTGTACGGCGAGCAGGGGCCGGCTGAGCCGGGTAGACGGTTCGCGGACACCGATGAGTACTATCGCCTTCGCCAGCAGGCCCTCGGGGGCAACGTCCCCGTCGAGTACCGTGCTGCGGTGAAAGCGTACTTCGATTCGCTGGGCGTACTGTACCTTGGGGGAAAGTGAGGAGCTGAATGATTGTCGATGATCGAATCGGTGCCGAGGACGAACGGCGGATCGCGGAAGCGATGCCCGCGAAGGCTGCCACACCCAGGAAGCCGCGGCGCCTGCTGGTGGTGACACTCAGCGTGCGTGACGGCGTCGAGCGAAAGGGCAGTCACAAGTCCATTCCGTTCGCGAGTCGAGCGTTCGAGTTGATGGGCGAGAAGACGGGAGCGTTCGCGGCGACCGTAAGCAACGACCTGGACCTGTTCCGCCCGGCGGCGCTTGCACAGTTCGACGCGGTCTGCTTCAACAACACGGGTGGCGTGCTGTTCGAAGACGACGAGCGGCGTGAGTCGCTGGTGTCGTTTGTCAGCAACGGTGGCGGCATCGTCGGTGTCCATGCCGCGGCAGCAACCTTCTGTCAGTACCCGGTGTACGACCAATGGCCGGCGTTCGGCGAAATGCTGGGCGGGTACGAGAATGGCGGGCACCCGTGGCGGCCAGACGAGACGATTACGATCAAACTGGACGATCCGGATCACCCGGTCAATGCCGCGTTCGGCGGCAAGGGGTTCGAGATTGCCGATGAGGTGTTCCAGTTCAGGGACCACTACTCGCGCAGCAAGCTGCACGTGCTGGCGAGTATTGATACCGACAGGACCGACATGGGTCCGCACCGCCGGTTCCTCCCGGAACGTGCCGCCGACCGCGACTTCGCGATGAGCTGGGTGCGGCAGTACGGGGATGGGCGAGTGTTCTACACGTCGTTTGGGCACAACATCCACTTGTTCTGGAACCGACAGATGCTGCAGCATTTTCTGGCAGGAATCCAGTTCGCAATGGGTGACCTGGAGGGCGACGCGAGCCCGAGTGGTGAAGCACTCCCCCTCGGTCCATGCGACTGCTGAGCACGGGGAACGCTCACTGCAGGCCTGACACGCTTCTGGGGAAGCGTTGACCTGCCATGGTGGCAGAACTCAGGTAGAAGGGGCTCCCGAGAACCCGGGGCAGTTCAACTGAGTCACTGATGAACTGCCAGTGTGAAGGACCAAAGCCATCTTCCCAGAATGAAGATTGTGACAACCCAAACTGCAACTATCACAGCCGCCGCTCTCCAATTCTTGCGGGATACTGCCTGAGACTTGTTCGCTCTTTCTGCGCATTCATCTATGATGTCCTTTGGGATCAGACTGAGGGCAAGCGCGATCCCCAAGGGCAAGATTACCAGATCATCAAGATAACCGAGGATCGGGATGAAATCGGGTATCAGGTCAACGGGACTCAAAGCGTAGGCAACGACAGCGAGGATGACGAGTTTCGCATACCAAGGGGTTCTGGGATGACGAGCAGCATAGTAGAGAACACACACTTGTGCTTTCAGTCTCTTTGCGCTAGTCTTCAGCCTCTCAAAGACAATCATGAGCTATACCCAATCCTCCCAAGCTCTCTCCAAGCAGTATGTGGCACGTGAGTGCAAGTGGCGACTCCTTGCCTGAGTGCCCATTCGTTCCGATCCATTTGCACTGGCGCCCGGGCCACGGACGCGGCCCGAGAATGCTGTTCTTGTTTGTTTCCAGTCCTGCCATGGCAACCTGCGGCTGTTGTACGATGGCCTGCCAGTTGTTTCCTTCTGCCATGCTCTGCTCTACTGCGTCAGCTTGGCACTAGCCATCCTGTTGAGACTGATGCCTGCCTCTGCCGCTTCGGTGGCCAGACGACGATGGATATCTGGTGGCACTCTTACAACGAACTTGCCGCTGTATCGCCGTGATGCAATCGGCTTCGGTATGCACTCACTTGTCTTGTGCATATCAGCCACAACATCAGCGACAACCTGTCGGATCCCGGAGAGGGCCGCTTCTGGCGAAGACGCAAGCCAGCTCAGGCTGGGGAATTCGGTGCAGAGCCCAACATATTCCCGATCCTCCTCGGACCACGTAACTCTGTACGTATAGTGGTCATTCCGTAGCGTCTTCAGTGTTTTCATCCTGTAGCCTTTCGATTGCCTTGAGAACCTGTCTGACCTGGTATGGCTTCGCCTTGCCTTTGGAGTCCTGAATGTTGACGCGTGGGTCGCCCTGCCACGGCGTTCGGTAGACGCGGTGACTGCTGCCTGTCTGTCTGGGGGAACCGAAGTAGTGATCGCATGCTCGGCAAAGTTCGGTGAAGGTGATGTTCTCGACAGATGTCCGCATCTTGTCGAGAATCTTCTCGAGTTTGGCCATCAGACTCCCTCATATAGTACCAATAGTGATATTATACATCGAAACGAGTGGTTCGGCAAGGGTAAACGGTTGGGCCTTCAACTGGCAGGCTTTCGTACAACGCCCGGCCAACGGGCGCTGTGCTGGCAAAGGGCAGTGCGAACGACGGAGGG
>CAZJJT010000569.1:0-3305 GCA_964546395.1 uncultured Fibrobacterota bacterium | reverse complement strand
TCCCAGACAGCTGGATTGTACCCGACGCCGGCAGCAGCCCCTACGGTCTCACGCCCAACGGCAACTTCGCCTTCAGGCTCCCCGGCAGTGATACCGTGTTTGAAGGCTGCATGGTGTCCCGATGTGTGGCCGCGGGGCCGGTACATGTGCCGGATTGGATGAAGTGGCCGAACAACCGCAGCTACCAGAGCATCCTGGGCGACGGGCTCTCGGGGGGAGGCCAGGGCGCTTCCGGCATGTCGGCGCTGGGCGGCACGATACGCAAGGGAGAACTCACCGGTGCAGAGCCCATGCGGCATGCAATCAAGGTGAACCCGTACGCCGGCAGATACTGCTACTATTCGTCAACCGTGCCCGGGTACCGCTGGCCGGCCGAGAAGGCCGACAGCTACGCGAGCACCGGCTACAACGGCGCCAACCCGGCGCTGGTGATGGGGACACTGCTCGCCATCCCGCCCGCGGTCAGTGAGCAAACGCTCAGCCTTGCCACGGAGCCCGGCCGCAAGCTGTTCTTCACGATGCAGAACTACGGTGTGTATTTCACCGAAGATGCCGCGTGGGACACCTGGGATCTGATTGTGGAGCGCGATGCCGAAGTGGAGTTCCTGAACACGTACGGGTTCTCGATGAGCAGCGGCACGTGGCGCGCCGAACTGAACGCGCTCATGCGTGCGCTCAAGATCGTCGACAACAACAGTCCATCGAGTATCGGCGGCGGCGGCACCCCCCTGCAACCGCTTGCGCCTCCATTCGCGGGTACCACTGTTCGCACGGCGCAACCGTCCGTACCGAACGCCCGACCGCGGCACAGCACCCCCGTTGTGACAGACCTGAATGGGCGCGTGCCCAGCAGAAAACAGCGGTCCCGGTAGGTAGATCGAGATACTCGAGCGTGACGCGAACCACTTGCGGCTGAGCTATATTTCTGCCACCAGTGATTACTCGTGCAATCATTTCCAAGTGAGTTCCCAATGGCATTCGACCCGGTCGCCGCAACGAACCTCCAGCCCGTCCCACTCGGCAGTCTCACCTCGTACCGGTGCAGCGTCACTGTCAACGGCGTGCCCGCAGAAGTCCACGAGACAGAGGTCGCGTACTTTGTCGTCGCTTCGTTCGACGGTCCGGCGGCCCTGGCTGTCACGCTCGACACGCCGCCCGAGCGCGCCGTAGTGCGCCCCCTGCGGCACGGCATCACCCCGGCAATCGACGGCGCCACGGTCTCACTGCAGCTCCCCGGCCCAGTGCCGGTGTCGCTGGAAATCGACAAGGGCAAACCCCTGTTTGTCTTTTCCTCACCGCGTGAAACCACCCGCCCGTCACCCGGCGATCCCGGCGTGCTCTACTACGGCGGCGGCGGTGTACACGAGGTCGAGCGGATCGAACTGCGTGACAACCAGACACTGTACGTGGAAGAGGGGACGGTGGTGCGCACGGTGGTGCGCGCCGAGAACGCCCGCAATATCACGGTGACCGGGCGGGGGATTATCGACGGGGTCAATTCCCACCGGGGCACCGATACGTCGCGGCTGATGCTGTTTCGCAACTGCGAGGATGTGAAGATCAGCGGTGTCACCCTGATCAACCCGGCCACCTGGATGGTTGTGTTGATGCAGTGCGACCGCGTGCACATCGACGGGATCCGCGAGATCGGCATCAATGTGGCATCCGACGGGGTGGATGTCGTGGCGAGCAGCAACGTGCTCATCGAGAACACGTTTCAGCGCAACAACGACGACTGCGTGGTTATCAAGGGATTCGGATACGACAAGAGCGTGCCCGGGGGCAATGTGGAGAACGTGCTGGTGCGCAACTGCGTGCTGCTGAACGCCCACGCCGGCAATGCTATGGAAATCGGCTTCGAGACCCGCTGCGAACGTATCCACAATATCACGTTCCGCGATATCGACGTGATCGGGGCGCACGGGGAAGGCGGCGTGTTCACGATTCACAACGCGGAGCAGGCCGAGGTGAGTACCGTGCTCTACGAAGATATCAGGGTGGAGAACTTCTACGACCGGCTGATCGACTTCCGCATCTTCCACTCACGCTACAGCCGCCAGGACCGCCGCGGCCGTATCCGTGATGTCACCTTGCGCCGTATCCGCACGGTTGCCGATCGCTACAACACCCTCTCCATCATGGGCGGCTACGACAGCGATCACCTCGTGGAACGTGTCACCATCGAGGATTTCGTCATGGGCGATCAGCATATCCTCAACGAGGACCAGTTGCACCTGTTCACCCGCTGGGCGCGGGACGTGGTGTTCGTCTGAGCCACTGACATACCGGTCAGCTGCTCACCGGCGGCGGACACTCGATACTGCTCTGCTCCAGGTGCACGGGCTCCACATGATGCTGCCCCTGAAGAATGGGCACACCCTTCCGCACCCCTACTGCACACCACGGTCGGAGTCGACTACTGCTGTACAGGTCAACGACCGTCACTGCGGGCATCTGTTCAGCTGCTCGTCGCCGGCCTGATACTCCACCGCCCCGGCATCGGGTGCGGCCGAGTGGTTGACACCGCGCATGTCGCTGGTGACTGATGTCGCCACGCCCAGGTCGATAGCAGGACTGGTACCGGAGAGCGGCAGCACGAGCGTGCCGGCATCGGCGGCCAGCGAATCCACGAGCGGGTCCTGGAGCAGGCCGCCTGCCGCGACTCGACGGCCGCTGCCCCGCGGGGCCGGGTACTCGATATTCCCGCCACCATCGATGGGCGCGTACCCGATCTGGTCCTGCGAGTGGTCGCTGTCGGCGGTGTTGCAGGCCACCAGCGAGTTGGTGATGGTCACGTCGAGGTCGGCGCTGCGCATCCAGAAAGCCCCGCAGGCGCGCCCGGCACTGTTGCGTACCATGGTGCAGTGCGTAATCGTGGCCGGCCCATAGATATTCAGTGTCATCGCCCCGCCGGCATCGTCGACCACCCGGTTGCCGTAGAACAGGCAGTTCTCGATCGCGAACGGGCCGCTGCCATCGAGCCACAGCGCGCCGCCCTGCTGCTCGGCCTCATTGCCGACAAAGGCGCAGTTGCGGATGGTCAGGATACCCCTGGTGCGGACCGCGCCTCCCTTGGCATCGTTCCACTGGCCGCCGCGCGCCACCGCGTTGTTCTTCATCACGCAGTCCTCGACCACCACCGTGTCCAGCCCATTGGCCCACAGGAACAACGCACCGCCCAACTCCAACGAGCGGTTGTGTTCCATCCAGCAGCTGCGCACGATGATGTGGCCGCCCTGGGTGGCACTCGGCCCGACCCAGTTGCCTTCGTCGGTGAACACCGCTGCTCCCGGGCCGCTGGCCTC
>CAZJJT010000568.1:0-3305 GCA_964546395.1 uncultured Fibrobacterota bacterium | reverse complement strand
GGCCTGGACCCCACCGGTCGCGCTCGATGAGATGAGCTTGGCGCCGGGACGGATGTAGCGGGCGTACTGCTTGAGTGCGTGCCAGCGGAAGTTGCCGACACCGTCGGCGAACAACTCGCTGAACGCCCAGTACATGTACGCCGAGCCCTTGCCCGGCCCGAGCGTGTTGTGGATGTTCTGCGCCTGGGCGATTGTGCTGCTGTAGCAGCAGGTCTCGGTCATCCACACTGCTTTCTCGGTGGCCGTGCTGCCGTCAAACGAACCCGGGTCGGGCGTGACACCGTCGGTGTAGCCGTGGTACGCCCAGCGGTCGACCGCTGCCAGCGCGGCAGCGTCGGCGCGGACCGGGTCCTCGTAGTACCCAAATGCCCACCCCATGTGCTCGGCATAGTACATGCGTGTCGACAATCCTGCCTGGTCCCATTTGGGGCCGATCACTTTCACCAGGTCGCGCAACTGGCCCGGTTCGTACACGCACGAGTTGTACGGCTCCGAGAACCGGCTTTCGTTCTGCGGGCTTGCCCCGTACAACTCAACACCCGTGCGAGCGTGGAACGAGTCGGCGTAGGCAATCATGTGGTCGGCAAACGCGCTGTAGTTGCTCGGGAGCAGGTAGTTGTCGCGTTGTTCGGTGCTTTCGCCGAAGCCGTTCGTCACGCCGCTGGCCTTCATCCAGCCCGGTGGGCTCCAGACAGTGACGATGAACCGGTCGATGCCCTTCTGCAGGTACTTGAGGGCGTGTTCGACCTGGCTGTTGCCCGTGTGCCCCATGCCGTCACCCGCGCTCATATCGCGCGTGACCCCGTCACTGTGCGTGAACCCCGGCGGCATCTCGAAGCGGATCATCGAGGCGCCCAGGTTATACGCGATGGTGTCCCACATGCCCCACTCGTCGAGGTTGACACTGACGTAGAACGGGCCCTGCTTCACATACCACGGCTTGACATTATCGAAAAACCCGATGCCCTCGATGGTCTGATACATGGTGGACGGGTTCACGTTCACCGTGGCCGCCATGGCCCCCGCGGCGGCCAGCAGCACCGCGGCCGCTGCCAGTTTCCTGCGCATGTGGTACCTCCCCTGGAATTGAAGTGCAACGCCCCCCCACTGACAGTATAGTACCCCCCGCGCACTTCCGCCACCACTACGTTTGTGCAGGCACGCGAGGAGGATCCTGCTGCTGCCGTGCCCAGGGGCTCAGGGGGCAACGATGCGCCGCGAGTGCAGGCCCGCGGGAGTCCGCGTCCGGACCAGGCACGCTGCGCCGCCGGTCGCCTCCAGGGCAACAGGCCCACCATCCGACACCGCGCGCGCTACCACTCGCCCGGTAAGAGCCACAACCTCGACGGTGCTCCCGGCTGCCGCGCCCGTCACCAGTACCACGGTGCCGCATAGCCGCACCGAGAATCTCCGCCCCGTCTGTGGTACGACGGCCAATGGCTGTGCCGCCCCCACGCTCTCGGTCGGTGTTACGGCCGCGAAGCTGGTGCCGATGCGCAACTCGTCGAATGAGCCTTCGTTGCTTCCGCCGGCGTGTATCCCGATGGACTCGAACGGGTCGAACGTGTTGAGTGTTGCACTGACGGTCGGGGAGGCAGGCGCGCTGCCGCCCAGGGACGGTGGGTCGACGAAGAGATCGGTTGTGAAACTGCTCGAGGTCCACGAGAGTTTTGCGACCAGCAGCGATGCCGTTCCGGCGGTCAGCGCGGCGGGTCCCCGTGTCACCGTACCGTTCATCGACAGGCTCCAGTACCGCTGCCCCCCGTCGTTGGACGAAGTCCCGAGATAGCCGATCTCAACCGGGTTGGGATCACAGCAGTCGAATTTCGAAGTGTGCAGCCTGATAAACACCCGCGTGTCGTTGTCGTTCTCCTTGCGCATGAGAATGCTGAGCCACAGAGTCGAATCGGCTTTGCCCAGGCCCGGCGAGGTGACATACGGGCCAAGGTCGCCGCTGCCGCGCACATCCGGGCCGCGATACCCACCGCTTCCCAGGCTCAGGTAGCCGCCGCGCACCGACAGCCCCTGGTAGTGCGGCTGGTCGGTGTCGGCGATGACCGAGTTGTTGGTATCACTCGACGTGTACACGCTCTCGTACCACCCGTAGCCGCTGGCCATATTGCGCATCGGCCGGTCCACCGGCGCTTCGAACCCCTCGTACAGCAGGATCCCGTCGTACCGCGGCATCACCGAGACCGGTTGTTCCACCCAGTTGCTGCGGGCGTAGTTGTAGTCCATCACGCGAAGCCGGACAGTGTAGCGGCCGGTGTCGGCGTAGATATGGTACGGGGTGGAGCCGTAGTTCCACGGACTGCCGTCACCGAAATCCCAGTCGAACCCGAGTACGAAATCCCCAGCGTCGGGGTCGGTGGAGCGCTGCGCGTCAAACTTGAAATACGTATCCACGTACCCGTCAACCGGCGTCGCGTCGAGCACCGCGGTGGGCGGGTTGTTGACAATAGTCACGACCACGAGCGCCGTGTCGGTCTTCGCGCCGTTGACACTGGTAGCCACCAGGCGGGTCTGACCCTTGGCTGCACCGGTGACTGTCCCGGCCGCATCAACCGTGGCAACCGTGGCGTCCAGCGTGTGCCACACCACCGATTGGTTGGTGGCACCGGCCGGAGATACAGAGGCATTGAACGACGCGGTTGCGCTCACGAGCAGCGTGTCGGCGTCGGGCGTTATCGTGACCGCATCCACGGGCGTGCCGCTCGACTGCACGGTGAGCGCACACGTGTCACTGAATCCGCCATCCGTGCTCGTGACGACTATGCCGGCCGTACCTGCACCCACCGTGTGCACCGTCCCCTCGGTGACCGTTGCCACCGAGGGATCCAGCGAACTCCACGAGACAGCCTTGTTGGTCGCGTTGCTGGGCGAGATGACTGCCGTGAGCGTGGCGCTGCGGCCGGTCCCGAGTTCGAGCGTGGCAGGCGACACGCTGACTCCGTCCACCGCGTACGGCCCGAAACTCGACACGCCGGCACGAGGGTAGCCGAGTACGATTTCGCGGATGATCTGCTGAATATCGGCCGCCATTGCTGCCGGAATATTGAACCCGGTGGTGGGCAGACCCACGGGGTCGTCCTGGTAGATAACCGCGTAGTGTGTGCACGCCACCAGGTAGGAACCCGTGTCGTTCAGGTGCACCCCGTCGGCGTAGAGCTGCCAGATACTGCTGAGGTGCGTGAACGATCCGCCGCGGATCCGCTTGTCGATCTCGTACATCACCTCGCCGTTGGGCACCGTGCGCACGGCATCCGCCCCGAACGTTGCCTCGACACTGTCAGCCACGAACTCGA
>CAZJJT010000567.1:0-3308 GCA_964546395.1 uncultured Fibrobacterota bacterium | reverse complement strand
GGTGGCCTGTGGCGCCGCGGGGTGGGGGCGTACCACCGGGGTGGCAGGCGTGTCCACCTGCTCGTCGATCTCGCGCATGATCTTCTCGTGACGTTCCTCCATGATACGCTGCACCTGGCGCCATACCACGAACCCCACGACCGCCGCAATCGCCAGCAGGATCGGGAACAGCAGCCAGGCGAGTCCACCTCGCTTCGGCGCTTCCCCTTCTCCCCCTTCGTCGCCCGGCGCGGCTTCGGCAGCCGCCTTCGTCTCGGGGGCCGCGGCGGCGGCAGGTTCGCTCGCCGGTGGCTGCGGCGCCGGTTCCGGCCTCGAAGCAGCTGCCTGTTTCTCAAGCGGCACATGCGTGATTCTCAGTCCCTCCATCCCCTTCAGGTCGAACAGCGCCGACTCCCCGGCACCACCCCTCCAGCCGCTGTTGTACAGCAGCCGGCCCTCACGCTCAACCTTGAACGGGCCGTCCACGCGCTTCGCCGCACCCGCCAACGCCTTGTCGAGTTCGATCTTGATTGCCAGCACACCCAGCGAACGGCTGGAGTTTCCCGACGGAACCAGGATCGGCGTCGCCCAGAACAGCAGGTACTCACCGCGCCGGGTACGCACGTTGCCGTAGTAGGGCTTGAGCGTCCGGACGACATCGTCGTACCAGCCTTGACGGGCGACACTCCGGTAGCGTTTCCCGACCTTCCCATCCCGCGCCACTTCGCTGATCACCTGGCCCTTGGTGTTTATCCTGAGGACATCGTGTACCTCCGCGTACCGTTTCATGATCGAACGCAGGTACGCCCCAATCGTCTTGAGACTCGTCGACCGCACCCGCTCGCCCCCCGCGGCCTCAGTGAGCATCGCGTCGAGACTGTCGAAGTGGGCCACGACCTGCTCCGCGGGCATCTGGGCCCGGGAGGGCGTCACGGACGCCAGCACCGCGAGTCCCATCCCGCATACCCACCATGCACTCCGCGGCCGGCTGTTTCTCCCATCCCTCATGTCGTCCCCTCCTTCCGCGTCGAATGAGCCAGCGCTGCCTTCACCGTATCCACGAGCACCGAGGGCTCAAACGGTTTGTACAGGAACCCGCTGCTTCCCACGTACTGCGCCACCGAAAGATACGACACCGACTCCTTCGCCCCTGTCATCGCCACTATCGGCAACCCGGGCCGCATCCCGTGGACCGACTCGATCACCTTCTGCCCGCCCACGCCCGGCATCAACATGTCCACCACCAGCATGTCCACCTGCTCCGCCATCAGCACGTCGAACACCGCCGCCCCGTCCGCCGCCTCCAGCACGCGGAAACCGGCTTTCTTGAGTGCCTGCGCAAGCGCCTCCCGCAGCAGTTCTTCATCATCCGCCAGCAGCACTGTCGCGCCGCCGTGTCGGCCAAGCCGCATGTCTCCGCCTTAGTGCAGAACCCATTGTCCTGCAACGCGCTGCAGCCTCCCGGCACAGCGTCTCCTGCCGAAACTACTACATTCAGTTGGCTGCTTCAAGCGACCAACCGTCGCAGACACGCTACTGCAGAGTGATTGCGTATCGCGACGCGAGGTACGCCTCAACCTGGCGACGGTCCTGGTCGGTCAGTCGGCCCCGGTACATGAGTACGTCACCGACAGCGCCCGTCCACCCGTTGGAGGCGGCCGAGCGCAGGGTTGCGCCCAGCATCGTGTGATAGCCCGTCAGCGTCTCAGTCACCTGGCACGCCTGGCCGTATGCCCCGTCCAGCCACGTGTCAACCGTCAACAGCTGTCCCTGCCTGCCGAACACGCTGCTGTACACGAACACGTGCCACTGACCGGCGCTCACCGCCACCGTCCCCGCCGCCGTCGTGTCTGTGCCGAACGCCCCCACGAACCCGTCGGCAAGCCCCATACCCACGTACCCGGCATCCGAATCACACAGCGCGACCAGACACTGCTTCCCCGTCGACATCACCACGTCCGGACGGGCGACCACGACAAGGGTGAACGCACTGTCGGCCCACTGCCACACGTTGCGCGACATCTCCGCAATCAGGTTGCTGCTCTGCGCCCGGTCGAACATCACCGCGTGCGGCTGTGACACGCTGTCGAGGACGGGCGGCGTGCCGCCGAACGTGTTGCCCGAGAAGTCGAGCAGTGACGGCGAGCCCTGCCACGAGTTGACAAAGAGTGAATCGCCCTGTGACACCAGTGCCATCTGCTCGGGCACGGCACGGCCGTATACCTCGAGCCGTGCGCCGCCCGACACCGTGGGCAGCGGGATGCCGTACCAGATGCGCACCTGCGCCGAGGCGCTGGTACCGGTTGCGTCAAGCACCACCACATCCACGGTGTCGGTCCCCCACCGTTGCGGTGAAGGCTCGATGCGCAGTTGGAACACCCGGCTGGTGTCGAGGGTCTCGACGGTGGTCACCGAACCGCGCGTGATAAACGCGGTGTACTGCTCGGTCAGGGGGTGGTCGAGGTCGTGGATCGCAAACCACAGGGTGCACGGTTCCGTGGCTCCCAGCATGTCAATCGCCCCGTTGGCCGCGGTGTCGGTGCCTGCCGACATCGTGTAGCTGAGGCCGCACGGGTACTGGTTGCGCGGGAGCACCTCGAGTTCGCGCAGCAGCGTATCGGCATCGCCCAGCGAGTCGCTCACCACCATCCTGAGCAACTGCCGTCCCACGTGGCCTGCCCCGGGGATCCAGGACACTGCAACGGGGTCATGCGTGCTGCAGACAGTGTCGCGCAGCACCTCGCCCGTGCCGGCCATTTCCGCCCGGTAGTGCAGCGGGGGCGTGCCCGACGGTGGCGCCACCACCAGCTCCCACGAAACCGCACGGCCCTCAGTTGCATACATCGGGAGCTGCGCGGCACCCGGTGCGAACGCGAGCAGGCGCGAGGAGTCGGCAAGCACCACGAACGACCAGGTGTACACCGTGTCCGAGTACGGGTCGGACAACGCGAACGAGGCAACCTGGGGGCCACTGTCCTGGGCCGGAGGGTTGTAGCCGATGCCATAGACGTTTGAGTCGGGCTGAAGAGCCATCACCATCATGTTCAACGGTCCGCTGACGGCCTCCAGATGTGCGTGGTGCCAGGGCGAGTTCAGCTGCACGTGGAGCAGACAGAGCGTGCCGCCAATGAGCCGTGTTGGCCACTCCCAGTCCACGGGGAACGACGGTGTCACATACCGGTACAGCACAGGCACACGCACGGTGTCACGGCCGCCGGTGCGGTTGCTGTATCACTGGGTCCGAGTCCCGGAGCAACAATGGTTAACGCGCAAGCCGGGGTGTTTTCCCTCGGAGCGTGGCACCACATCGTGATCGATTGGTCGCCAAC
>CAZJJT010000566.1:0-3335 GCA_964546395.1 uncultured Fibrobacterota bacterium | reverse complement strand
GCAAGGCCCTGCCGCTGTTCCAGCAAGCTGTCGCCGACCGGGCACTCACCGCATGGGTCTGCGCCAACGACGCGTGCGGGGTGGCGGCCCTGCGCTACCTTGCAGGAAAACGGATCAACGTACCGGCGGAAATCTCCGTTGCCGGGTTCGACGGGTCGCGGGAAGGAATGGCAGTGCGACTCGCCTCGTATGACTTCAATATCCCGGCACTGGCCGACACTGTCATCGGCCTGGTGCTCGGAACCCGGCCACGACCCCGCACCGAAACACCCCTGCAGGTCGATATCCCGGGCCTGTTTGTCATGCGTGACACAGTCGGCAGGGCATAGAGTCTAATATATCCTCTATTCGGGTCGGTAGGGCACATATAGCCGTGCTTCGACAGCGCGTGCGGTGGTACCATTGGTGTATCGGAATGCATCCGGCCAGGCGACCACTGCACTCTTGTCCAGGGGAGACCAATGAACCGCTCACACGCCTTCGCTTCCGCAGCACTCGCCACCCTGTTCGTTGCCAACAGCTACGCTATCCAGGGACACGTGTTCTACTCCATAGGGGAACCCGGGGAGATGGCGGGGACGTACAAGCGCAACCTGGAAACAGGTACCACCACCAAACTGGCCGACTGGGGAGGCTACGCGGAGATCACGGTCTCGCCCGACGGGCGGCAGGTGGCAGCGTGCGGTCTGTGGCAGGCGGATGGCGGGATCCTGGTGGTCAACACCGACGGGACCCACGACTCAACACTGCTCCACGGGTCGGACTACAACGGTTCGAGTGTCAACAAGTATCCAATCAACTCACACGACCAGTCCACGTACAACTACGGTCTTGGGCGGATCTGCAGTTTCGGGCCGAAAGGGGTCTATTTCGTTCGATGCGTGGGACAGTGGCCCGACCAGTCATCGAAGGTGCTCTGCTACGCTGACCGCGCCACCGGCATGGTGCACGAGGTGATCGATTTCTCGGCAGTCGACGATGGCCACCAGGCGCTGTTTGTGACCGCCGACGGGCGCAAGGCGCTGTCGTGGAGCCATTCGTACACGGTGGCGATGGATATCAACGCGACGCACGACGGGGGCAGTTACCACCTGATCACCGGTATCTGGGGACATGGCCCCATCACCCCGAATGACGGCAGCGTGGTGATCATCAACAATATCCGCGGCTCATGCGACATGCTCTCGCCGGAAACCGAGTACGACCATCGCACATGGGTAGTCTACGACTGGGTCAATGGCGCCTGCGGCAACTACCTTCACCGCTACGCAAGCCCCTCCGCCTCCCCCACCGGCACCGGCACGCAGGCCATGGTGAAGGGGTCGACGGCGACGGGGCAGAACGGCGAAGACTACATCGCGTTCGGCACCGACAACGGCAACGCCTACCTGCTCCACTGGAGCACGGGTACGGCGGAGCAGATCGCCCGGTTCGGCGATGTCTACCTCGGGACACTTCCCACGGGCGACCAGCCCGCGCTCTCTGTCACGCCCGCATCCGTTTCGTTCACCGCGAGCGGCAGCCAGAACGTGACGGTCTCGAATATCGGCGCCGGCACGCTGAGCAAGGTCTCTGCCTCTGTGTCCTACGCCGGCGGCAGCGGGTGGCTCACCGCGACAGTGCAGGGCAACGGCGGGAACACCCAGACGATTGCCAACACGGTCGACGCGTCTTCGCTGAGCCCCGGCAGCTACTCGGCGACGGTCACTGTGTCGGGCGGTGGGGCGACCAACACGGCTGTGTACACGGTCTCGGTGAACCTGAATGTGCCCGGTGACGTGGCGACGTCGGTGTCGGGTGTCCGCTACCGCCACGTGACTGTCACCTGGACCGACAATTCCACCGGCGAAACCGGGTTCTCCATCGAACGCTCGCTTGACGGCGGTGCCTACAGCGTTGTCGGGACCGCGGCCGCCAACGTCACGTCGTTTGTCGACTCGAATGTCACCTGCGGCACGGGCACCTACTCCTACCGCCTTCGCGCGGCATTCACCGGCGGAAGCTACTCCGGCTACTCAGCAGCTTCCGATATCGTGGTTTCCTGCGCCGACTGGGTCGATGTCACTGCGCCGACAGCCGGAACAGTGTACGGCTACGGCGACACGGTGTGGATCCGGTGGGACGTGAGCAACGTAGCGCAGGTGTATATCGACGGTTCGCTTGACAACGAGGAGACCTGGGTGCAGATATCAGTGGACGGCGGCGTGTCGCCCTCGATGGCGGGGTGGGGCAACTACCCCTGGGTCCCCACGCTTCCGCCGGGCATGGACAGCTCGACCGTGGTCGTTGTCAGGGTCGCCAAGTACACCCAACGGGCCCTGATCAACGATGTGAGCGAGACGTTCACGGTGCGCGGGCCGCAGTCGGTGCGCGGGGCAGCAGCTCCGCGGAGCGCCCTCGTGTCGGGTTTGGGCCGCAGCGGGCTGATCTCACTTGCCGCGAACACTCCGATTGTCTACACGCTCAGACCGGGCGAGCAGGGCATCATCCGTGTGTTCCTGCCCAACGGCGCGCTGGTGCGCTCCGTTGCATGCACCGAACCGGGGACACATGCGGTTGCTGCCGGGGTGGCGATTGGCAGGGGGCTCTACCTGGTGGACATGGTAGTGCAATAGGTATCTGAGGACACGAAGGCGGGAAAACGGGCACTGTCCCCCCCTTGTCCCCCACCCGGTCTTCGTGTCCTCTGTTCTCTCACCCCTGCCCCCTGCTTCCCAGGATGGCGTGACACAGTTCCACCGACTGCAGCACATCGGCTGGTGACGGCGCGAGAGTACGGTTGTCACGCAGGGCGCTCAGGAACTCGACGGTTTCGGCATAGGTCCCGTCGTTGACACACAGCGGCATACCCTCGCTCGGTCTGTTTCTGCCGACGGCCGCGCCCTGCTCCCAGGCAGTCAGCACACCAGAGCGATCGCCGCCTGCCGAAACGTCCACCCGGAACCCTTCGCCCTGTATCTCGTAGGTCTCGCCGTGGCTCCCGCACGTTGGCTGCACCTCCAGCAGGCCCGTGGTTCCATTCTCGAATGCCAGGTGCACGGTGAACCACCACGCCCCGTCCACCTTGCGGGATTCCGCCTCATGACCAGCGACATCACCTGCAAGCCACCGCAGAGCATCAAGCGCGTGTATCGCTGTTCCCGTGAAGAAGTCTTCTTCGGTCCGGTGCACCCGAAGCATCCGTGCGCACACACGGGTCACACTCCGGTTGCCGAGCCATGTGCGTGCCGCAGTCAGCGCAGGGTCGTACCGTCGGTTCATACTGACCATCACCCGCGCGTTCCGGACAGCAGTCGCTTCGCAGACACCGCGCGCCTCCGCCACGGTTGCGCCAG
>CAZJJT010000565.1:0-3339 GCA_964546395.1 uncultured Fibrobacterota bacterium | reverse complement strand
GCTCCCGGGCCGCTGGCCTCATTCTCGACGAACACGCACTGCTCGATCCGTATCGGCTGCAGCAGGTTGTAGATCGCGCCTCCCGAGTGGCCGAGATTGCGGACGAACAGGCAGCGGCGCACCACGAGTTCGCCGTGACCATTCGTGGCGACTGCCCCGGCGCTGAACCCGTTCAGCGCCCTGCCGCCGTCGTTGGCAGCGAAATCGCAGTCCTCTATGGTGGTGAACGTCCCGTATCCGGCGCGCACCGCACCGCCGATATCGGCGACATTCGCCGCGAACGAACAGTGCTGGATGGTCAGCCGGCAGTGGTTGCCGGTGCTGATAGCGCCGCCCGGCGTGTTCCCCCCGCCTTCGGCCCGTCCGCGGACAAGACGCAGGGCCCTGAATGTGGCATGGGCGCTTCCGCTCACCCGGAACAGCCGGATGCGGTCTGCACCGTCGATGGTGACACCCGGAGCCGAGGCCCCGTCGATGGTGACCGCACGGTCGATCTCGAGCGTGGTTTGGGGCACAAGCAGCGCTCCCGACAAGCCCGCGTCGAACCCCACGATGCCGCTGTCGGCAACCGCGGCGAGTGCGTCGCGCAGCGAGCCCGCTCCTGAGTCGTGTGTGCTGGTGACCAGGATATCGGGCTGCAGAGGGGCAGGCCATTGGGCCGCGGCCACACCGACATCGGCCGGTGGCGCGCAGGGCTCCGTGGTGTCCCAGAACACGAGGCTTGTGTCGGGCATCGATACGCCTGGGGTTTCCGTGATGGAATCATCGCTGCTGCAGGACATCAACAGGGCGGAGAGCGCGATGGCGAGGGGCAGGCGCCGGACAGGCGCCCGACGCACAGCCGTGCGACGGAACTCCCCCACTGGATGCGACGGAGCGGAATGACAGGCAGTCCGGATCATGCACTCAGCCTTCACCTCTACCTCAACCTGTTGCTCTGTCGGAACGCGGCTCACGGGGCCAAAGTACTGCAGGGCGACTCGGGGGTTCAAGCGCGGAAGCTCAGCGTGTTCCCACAATGCCCGCGCGGTGCCGGTCGTTGTGGAGCGGCTGACGAGACGTCCGCAGCGGTCCACTTTGTCAATCGCGGTACGGACCGTGCTTCCTGCCGAGAATCCGCACCGAGATGTAGCCGATACGGCGGTGGCCGCGGGACACGAGGTAACGGCCGACCGTTTCACCACACCGCGGCGAGACGCCCTGCGACCAGCACTGCACGCACGCCGCCCTGCGCGAGCTACGCCCGAAACGCCAGAATTGTTGACTCTCCCGCCCCAATCAGTGATACTTGGCGAACAGCAGTGCCGGTTGCGGCGCCTGCCGAACCGGATGCTAGGCGTTCAACACATGGTTCTGTGGTCAATGGACGGACTCGCTCTTTAGAACACGACCTCACGCGTCCCCATGTGCGGCAATCTTCGTGAACAGATCGGCAAAGATCGGGTCGCGCCAGCAGAATCCGGCGTCCCGGATGAAATGCCGGCCGGTGTCAATGGCCCAGCGTTTGGGGTCGGTGTCGGTGAGCAGCGGGCTATGGACCAGGGTAGTTGGCACCCATGCAGGATCTATGACATATGAGGTGGCGGCCAGGTCCCAAAGGACTTTCGATCTGCATGGTTCACTGTCGACATACTCCCTGTAGATGTCAACCAGGTAGTCGGCCAGGGCGTTGCGGCCCCGCAGGTTCTGTTCCAGCTCCGACAGCGTGGTGACAATGTGAGAGGTTACCGGCCACATGCCCAGGTGCACCAACGGGACGCCTGAATCAAACAGCACCCGGGTGGCGATCATGTCCTGATCGAGGTTGAACCCGTTGGCGTTGAACCAATGCAGCCCCGAACCACCCAGCCACACGACCACGATCTTCCTGATGATGTCCGGCTCCATCATGATAGCCGACGCTACATTGGTCGGCGCCCCGATAGTCATCACATACAGCGGCTTGTCGCGCGGCCGCAGTGCTTTCTTGACCAGGTCTTCGGCAGCCGGACTGACCACCGGTGTATCGGGGCTGGAGATGAACTGCGTTGACCCGCGGAAGGCGAACCCCTTGTCACGCCGACCACAGAGTCTGAGAACCCGCAGAATCTCTTCGTAGCTCTTCTCCATGCCATCGCCGGGGCTGGTCGACCGTTTGTTGAGGTAGGGGGCGGCGTACACGGCCTGCAGGTCGATGTGCTCCAGGGACAGCAGGGCATGGGCCAGGGCGAACTGGTCATCGATTTCGTTGTAGGTGTCGGTGTCCAGCACGGCTTCGGTCTTGCCGCTCGGTGGTGTCAGCAGCGCCATCCGTTCTTGTTCAGAGATTGCCGGGTACTTCATCGCTCTGCTCCTTTGTGCGGTGCGACGGGTGTCGCGAGTGCTTCGGTCATTGTTTTGACGACCACCATCCCCGGGTCGTCAAGGTTCTTCGATTTCTCGGCGAATATCCTGGCCCGTCCCTGCGTGCATGGCTGTCCCCGGAACCGCTCGAGCGCCTGCGCCGCCGCACGGTCGGCCACAGCCGCGAGGTCATCGGTGCCATCGCTGGCGGCTACCGCTGCACGAACTGCGTCGATAGCATCAAGGACCGTCTTGTCACCGATAGAACTCTTTCCCCGGATCGCCATCTTGTCTGTCGCCGCGCCCAGCATCTCGGCGAGTTCGCCGGCAGTAACTTCGTTCTTGCCCATGCCCACCTTCGCCATGGCCATGAGGCCGGTTGCAACGAGTGTGCCGAACGATGACGCCCGGGCCTGTGTCGTCAGCTGCGCGCAGGCGAGCAGCAGCTTCCCGAAATCGTGGTCCATCGTGTCGAGGGATTCGAGTATCCGGGTGGCGCCGTGCGAGACGGTGATACCGATGTCCCCGTCACCCATCTGCCCGTCTATCCTGTTGAGCTCGTCGCGCTGTTCCACCAGGGAGGTGCAGATGCAGCGGGTAGCTTGCTTTGCCTGTGCAATCGAAATTGTCTGTGTCATCGGTTACCTCACCGTCCAGTATGCGCACTCGCACGGAGCGTTCAGGAGCTCCTCCAGTTCGGTGTCGAGTTTGCACAGGGTGAATGTCACACCGGTCATCTCCATCGAAGTGGCATAGCGGCCGACAAGAGGCATCACTATCGACACGCCCATACCCTCAAGCTCTCTGCTGACCTTGCGGTACAGGATGTACAGCTCTTCGAGCGGGGTGGCGCCGAGGCTGTTGATCATGAAAGATATCCTGTCGCCCTTCGCCAGGGAAGCGTCGGTGACGAGCAGGTCGAGCATCTCCTGCGCGATACCGTCGGCGCTCTTGAGCTTGTCGCGCCAGATGCCCGGCTCGCCATGGATGCCCATGCCCATCTCCATCTCATCGTCG
>CAZJJT010000564.1:0-3350 GCA_964546395.1 uncultured Fibrobacterota bacterium | reverse complement strand
ACGCGCCCAACGCCACCAACACAGTGACCGGCATGCTCTCCCGGCTGCCTCTCGCGTACACGCGGGGAATCGGCACGGTGAAAGTGGAGAGCGGCTACTGGGCGCGCAACATCCTTGAAGCGGGGGTGGCGGTGGGTAATGACACGCTGGTTGTGTTTGTCAACCACTGGCCCTCCAAGCGCCACGTCGAGTCGTATCGCCTCGCCACCGCGCGGGTCCTGGCCGGGCGCATCGCCCAACTGCCGCCTGCCATCGACTACGTGGTGGTCGGCGACCTGAACGCGGACTACAACGAGTGCGAGTCGTTCTTCGCCGAGGGGTTCGACGACACCAGGGGCGCCACCGGGGTCAACCACGCCATGGGGACGGTCGGCTCCGCGCCCTACGGGCGTGTGGACTATGTCGGACAGGATGAACTGAGCGCCTGCAGCGGCTGCCACTTCGACCTGTGGCTCGAACTGCCCGAGCGGCAGCGCGGCAGCTACGTGCACCGCGGCCGATGGACCACGCCGGACCATGTACTTGTGCCTCCTTCGCTGTTCGACAGCACGCGCTGGTCGTACATCGACAACTCGTTTGCCGTGTACACGCACGCCGACTCCCTGCTGCACTTCGGAAAGCCGTACAAATGGAAGACGCAGTACCGCGGCAGACTCCAATACCACACGGGCGAAGGAGTCTCCGACCACCTTCCCCTGCTCTTCAAGCTGCGGCGCGGGCCATTTGTGCCGGTGACGGTCGAGCAGTGTCCTGCACCTGCCCCCGGCGGGCCAATCTCGTTTGAGAGCGGCGTGGAGGGATGGGTGGGCGGCGACGCGCGGATAGCCGCGGTACGTGACACGGGTGGCGCATGCGACGGCGCCTGGGTGCTGCGCATGAGCGGCACCGCCGGCAACGCGAGCGCCACCGCGGCCCATGGCGTGGTCCCCGGCCCTGCGCTCCCCGTTTCTGCGCCCCGGCGCGTGCTGCTGCACCTCAAAGGGACCGCCACGCTCTCCCTGCGCGTGCGTGCGCTCGGTGCGAAAGCGTGGCGTTACCTGAATGTGCCGTTTGTCAAGCCGCTGAGAAGTGCGCGCTACGCACCGTGGCACTCGGACACGTGGGAGCGAGTCGTGCTGGACCTGCGCGGACTCGCCGGCCTGGAGAAAGGCATCGAGATCGAACTGCGCGCCGCAAAGCAGAGCGCGGTCGAGCTTGCGCTCGACCGCGTGGTTGTCGAATAGCGGCTTGCGCTACGGCTGCTTCGTCAGTACCACCGGTACCGCCATCTCCGGCGTGAGATGATACGTGTAGGTCATGGCGGTGTTGGTCGCGTTCACTATTGCCCCGTCGTTGGCACAATCGGCCGTATCGGGCGCACCAGTCAGGTAGAAGATGCAGAGTTCCTGTGCGGCGTAGACCGTGTCGTGCGACACAGAGTACGTGCCTGTGCCGTAGTACACCGGCAGTGGCGGTATGGTGTCCATGGTAACGTTGAGCGTCAACGTGCTGTCCGGTGCACCGCCGAACACAGCAACCACGTTGAACTGGTTCATCGCCATGCCGGTCCATGTCCCCACCACGTCGGCATCGGGTACCGGCCCCGTGGGACCAGTGCTGCCACCGCCATCGTCCTCACACCCAGCCATCAGAAGCGCCCCGCACAGGACCACCGCCGACACTCCCATCATTCTCTTCACTTCACCCTCCTTGCAGCATTGTGTGGTGCGCCTACTGGCCAGAGTATAGCACGCTGGCCCGCTCCGGGCAAGGATATTCTCACTCCGGGCGAGCCGGAATGCGGCCGGTCGCCGGCCCCTTGCGCCACTCCCGCGGTGCACTCCCCATCTGCAGACGGAACAACCGGTTGAAACTCGACAACGTCTCGAACCCGCAGCGCCGCGCCACCAAGCCCACTGGCTCCCCGGTGACACGCAACTGCACCGCCGCCATCGAGATCCGCACCGACCCGAGGTAAGCCTGCGGGCCCTGGCCGAGTGCCTGCCCGAACAGCCGGCGGAAATGCGTCTCGCTCACGAAACACAGCCGCGCAAGCGCGGCAACGCTCAACGACTCAGCGTAGTGCGCGCAGATATGCTCCACGGCAGGCATCACCCGCCGGAGCGCTCGGCGGCGCTGGGTCGAGACAGCCGGTTCGCCCGGGAGACGAGCGGTACGATGGAACATGCCGAACAGCGCGAAGAGCAGTCCCGTTATCACCTCGCGGTGCAGGGGACGGCCGCCGCGCGATTCCTCGATGACCCTCAGTACCGTCGCCGATACATCGGGGAACAGGGACGCGCGGAACACGTTGACAAATGAAGGGCCGCTGAGTGCCGCAGGATCGGACACACCTGCCCCGCCCGGCAGCGGAAGGAACAGTCGCTGCGGGTCGCAGTAGACCCAGGTCCACGTGCTCTCGGTCCCCGGGGTGCTCTGCGCCAGGTGCGTCTCGTCCTCGGTTATCACGATCACGTCACCCGGGCCGTACGGGAGAATCTTCCCCTCCACCATCCAGATACCGCTGCCACTGTGGCAGTAGCCGATCTCGGGCGCGTCGTGGCGGTGAAGGCGGGTGATAGGGGCATCGCGCTGGCGAAACAGGTCCGAGCAGTAGAACGGAAAGTCCCCGGGCAGCATCACCGGTGCGGGAACCCACGGCAGTTTTGGTCGTTTTTGCTCGGTTTGTGGGACCATTCGCGTTGTTTCTAATCTAAATCGTGCTAGATTGGGGCTGGGGTCAGAACCAAGGTCAAGCACAGAAGGAGCAGACGAACCATGATCATCGACAACTACGAGCAGCAGGTCTACGCGGGAGTTCTGGGCAAGGTGATTGGCGTGTACATGGGACGGCCGTTTGAGGGGTGGCGGAAGCCGAAGATGAAGGAGCGGTTCGGGCTGGTTGACCGGTACGTGCACGAAGACCTGGGCAAACCGCTCGTGGTTTCGGATGACGATATCACGGGGACACTCACGTTCGTGCGCGTGCTGGAAGACACCGGGTTGTACGCGGAAACGCCCGCCGGGCGCTACGGCGACAACTGGCTCAACTACATCGTTGCCAACAAGTCGATTCTGTGGTGGGGAGGCATGGGGGTATCCACCGAGCACACCGCGTTCATCCGCCTGGCAAACGGGGTGAAAGCGCCACGCTCGGGCTCAATCGAACTCAACGGCCGTACCGTCGCCGAACAGATCGGCGCGCAGATCTTCATCGATGCCTTCGGGCTTGTCGCACCCGGCAAACCCGAGCTTGCCGCGGATCTTGCCCGGAAAGCGGGGGCGGTGTCGCACGACGGGGAAGCGGTCCACGGAGCAGTTGTGGTAGCATCCATGGTTGCCGCCGCCTTCGTTGAGAAGGACATGGACAC
>CAZJJT010000563.1:0-3357 GCA_964546395.1 uncultured Fibrobacterota bacterium | reverse complement strand
ATGGTCACCTTGCCGTGGCCTTCCACCCTGGTAACCGGTTCGATGATGATCTTCTTTGTCATTGATGCCTCTTGTTCAGGGGGTCAGTAGTCAGGGGGTCAGTAGTCAGGGGGTCAGTAGTCAAGGGGTCAGTAGTCGAGGGGCAGCAGTCAGGGAGTACTGGCGCACAGGGTTCGGCGTTCGCACTCCACCCTTCGTTCCTAGTCAAACTTCACCACTTCGTACGGAAGCTCCATCGGCTTATTGGTCACCAGTGCCACGAGCGCGTTCCAGATCAGCTCGGCGCGCGGCGGGCAGCCCGGGAGGAAGTAGTCAATTTTGACGATTTCGTGACAGGGGTACACCTTGTTGAGAATCATCGGAATATCATCGTCGTTTGGCAGGATCTTCTTGGGGTTCACGTGCTTGGTGGTCGGCGCATTCAGGTACGCTTCCTCCAGGCACTCCTGGACCGGAATGTTGTTGCGCATCGCGGGCAGCCCACCCATAATCGCGCACTCACCCAGAGACACCAGGGCCTTGCAGTGCGTGCGGAAATCCTTCAGCACGTGTACATTCTCACTGTTGCACACGCCACCCTCGATAATCCCGATATCGCACTCCTTGGTGAACGTCTTGATATCGTTGATTGGCGACTTGTTGAATTCCACCAGCTCAATCAGATCGAGGATACGTTCGTCGATATCGAGCAGCGACATGTGACACCCGAAGCATCCTGCGAGAGAGGTCGTTGCTACAACCGGCTTTGCCATGTCAGTCCTCCGTTATGCCTCAGGCCTTGATCCCGCTGCCGATGGGCTGTTTGTCGTATTTGCGCTGGCCGATAGGCGTGTCGAAGCCCTTCTCCTTGCGGATAATCGCACCCACCGGGCACAGATCCATCGCCCGCTGCGCCATCTCGTCGTCTATCTCCGCCGCCACACCGTGTTCGAGGTTGATCGTCGACTTGCAGCCGCGGTTGGCGATGGCGAACAGTGCCTTACCGTCCTTGGTGAACAGCGATTTCACGCACCGTTTGCACAGGATACAGCGGTTGCGCTCGATGAGCAGCTTCGGGGACGACGCGTCAATCTCGCGCTGCGAAAACTCGTACTCGAACCGCGGCGCCATCATCTGGTAGCGGTACGCCAGGGCCTGCAACTCGCAGTTGCCGCTCTTTTCGCACGCAGGGCAGAAATGGTTGCCTTCCACGAAGAGCATCTCGATGATGGTCTTGCGCATCTCTTGGATCTCGGCCGTGTCGTTCTCGACCTTGAGCCCTTCCGCCACCGGCGTGGTACAGGCCGCCATCGGCCGCCCGTTCACCATCACCGTGCATATCCGGCACGTCCCGGTTGCGCCGATGCCCTCGAAGTAGCACAGGGCCGGGATATAGACACCGTTTGCGGTTGCGGCCTGAAGAATGGTCTGCCCCGCTTCGGCCGTGCATGCCTTGCCGTCAATGGTGAACTTGATCGTCTCACTCATGGTATGTTCCTCACTCAGCAGTAGTTGGTGTGCGGCCGACGTAGGCGCACGATTCGGCGACAGCAGCAGCGAGATCGAACCCCGGACGGAACTGCTCGTCGCCCGACACTTTGCTGTCGTAGACTCCGCGGAAATTCCTGATTGTCGTGACCACCGGGTTGCCTGCGGTCTGACCAAGCCCGCACTTGTTGGTCACCTTCATCACGTTGCCCAGCTGCAGCAGCGTGTCGAGGTCATTCGCAGTAGCCCCGCCCTCACGAATCGCTTTCACCATGCGGCACATGATCCAGGTGCCCGCACGGCAGGGCGCGCATGAACCACAGGACTCATCGGCGAAGAAACGTACAAAATTCTCCACCATCTCGAGCAGATCGCGGCTCTTGCCGACCACGATAACCGAACCACCCGTCGCAAACCCCTCGAACCCGATCGGCTCGTCGAACTCGTTGGGGGCCACACAGGTACCCGACGGGCCGCCAATCTGCACCGCCTGCACATCCGCAGCACCCACCATCTCCAGAAGCGCTTTCACCGAGATCCCGAACGGCACTTCGTACACGCCCGGCTTGCTGCAATCGCCCGATACGCTCAACAGCTTGGTGCCCGCCGACTGGTCGGTGCCGATCGTGCGGAACCACTCGGGGCCATTGTTGATTATCTGGGTCACCGATGCGAACGTCTCAACATTGTTGACCGTGGTCGGCTTGTTGCGGTACCCCTTCTCCGCCGGGAACGGCGGCCGGTTGCGCGGCTCCCCGCGCTTGCCCTCGGCCGACTCAATCAGCGCCGACTCTTCACCGCACACGTACGCCCCCGCGCCAATCTGGATACGGATATCGAAGTCGAAGCCGGCTTTGCCGCAGATTCCCGTGCCCAGCAGCTTCTTCGCGCGCATGCCATTCAGCACATTGTCGAGGAACTTCAGCAGATAGCGGTACTCGGCACGAAGGTAGACCACACCGATCCTTGCACCGATGGCGTAGCCGGCAATCACCATACCCTCGAACACCATCGGGGACAGCTCCGTGAGGATCACGCGGTCTTTGAATGTGCCAGGCTCGCCCTCGTCCGCGTTGCACACCACGAACTTCTCGTCGCCCTTGTTCCTCACCGTAAACTCCCACTTCATGCCTGTGGGAAATCCCGCACCGCCACGCCCGCGCAGGTTCGACTTCTTGACCAGATCGATCACCGCCGCGGGGTCCATCCCGACCGCTTTCCTAAGCGCCGCCCCGGGCACAAACGCGCCGAAGAGCACGTCACCCTTCGCACGGATATTGTTCTTCACCGCCGCTTTCACAAGTGCATCCGCGTTGTTCCCGTCACCCGGCACGCCCACCAGATCCGCCACCGCCTTCCCCGCCTTCATGCCTGCCACAAGCTCCCTGGCCCTGGCCGGATTCAGCGAAGGAAACGGCACGCCGTTTATCAGCGCGGCAGGCTCCTGGTCGTTCATGCCGACATCGGCCGTGTCGTAGAGACCGATAAGACCATCGGAACTCATCAAACCAAACGCGCAGCCGACCGCTTCCTCAAACGCCTTCGCGACCTCCGCGCGCCCCATCATGCAGGCGACAGCGCTGTCGTTGAGGTAGACCTGGTACTTGCCGTGGGGGGTAGTCGTGAAGAAGTGGTAGAACGAGACTGTCTGGGCCACATCCACCGTCGACAGCCCCACCCCAGCCGCGATCGCATCGATTGCACTCGACGACACACACCCCTCAGCGGACTGCACATCGGTAAGGATGTCCATCAGCCGCGCGGGGTCGCCGTTGTACTTGCTCACCGCCCGTTCAACTGCTGTCGGCATGCGCGCACCTTCCTGGTTGTCGTTCGGCCGGCAGTACTCGATGATACGCAGTGGCCGCACATGCAGGCCATCCCCGTATC
>CAZJJT010000562.1:0-3358 GCA_964546395.1 uncultured Fibrobacterota bacterium | reverse complement strand
GAGGCGGAGGGGGCGTTGCGTCTGGGCCCGTCCGCCATTCATCTCGAGGGCTGCCGGGTGCACTACCGCGATGTACCTGCAGGCCTGAGTATCACGGCTGACGTGCGGAGTACGGTCCGGCTCGCCGCGCCCAGCCGGATGCACCTGTCCCTGCAGCTGGACGACGCTGCTGTGGCACTGCCCGAAGCAGGGCTTGAGCTGCGCGGCGTCACCCTCGACCTGCAATGCACTCTCGAACAGGGCACTATCGATGTCGAGTCGTGTGCACTTGCCCTGCCCGCGGGGACATGGAACGGTATCGACCATGCCCCCCTCGCCCTGCGGCTCCACACGACCGAAGCGTCGCGGGTCTCGGTCTCAGCACAGACAGGGCTGGGCGGCGGGACCGCTGAAGTGTCGGCTCTGCTGGGGGTCGTGCTCAGCTTCGACTCCCTGTCGCTGGGAGCGTGGTCGGGGACGTTTGGGTTCCGCAATATCGACATCGCGCAGGTACCGCAGCTCGCCCGATACCTGCCCGAAGCGCGAGTCCTGCGACTGAGCGGCAACGGCGAAGCGGACGGAGCCGATGTGCACTCCTGGCCACGGCGGCTCGCACTGCAGAGCAGCGCCCGTGTCCGGCTCCGCTCGACCGACCGTCTGCTGCCCACCGCACAGGTTTCGTGTACCACCAGCGCGTACCGCTACCGGGCACACGGGGCGTGGCAGGACAACGCGGTCGCCGCCGACGCTACCATCGACCCCCTCAAGCGCACTGTCAAGGGAAGCGTGAGAGTGCGAATCCGAAGCCCCGGCGTTCTTGCGGAGCTGCTGCTCGGAGAGACGGTGGACGGAGCGCTCGACGGGGCCGTGTCGCATGCCGGTCCGCTCGGCGATCCGTTCGCGACGTGTGCGGTGCAGTGCTCCTCAGAGACGCTTGCCTGGAACGGAGTCGCCGTGAGCGCTCTCCAGGCCGTTCTGTCGAGGCGGGATGCCGGTCCATTCCGGCTGGACACCCTGCAGGTCGCGGCTGCCGGGCTGCTCGGCCCTGCACTTGCGCGTGCGGGTATCGACAGCGTCGAGGGGCGTGCCGAGGTGACGGTACGGGCCTCCGGCCCACTGTCACGACCCCGGTGGCAGGCTTCCGCAACGTTCGACTCACTCACACGCGGCACGCGTGCGCCTGTCTCGGGGGCATGCGTGCTGCGCCTCTCGGGCGACACGCTCCTCGTCGAGCAGCTCGACGCAGCGTACGCTCCGCTGCTGCTCCGTGCCTCGGGAACCTATGTCCTCGACACATCGCGCCTTCTGGACGTCGCGGTGAACATGCGGCTCGACTCGACCGGTGACGCTGCACCCGTCACGCTTGCGGCCCGTGGACGCGTGTCGGCGGCGGACGCCGATCTGGCGGCGACACTCAGCCCGGTGCCGATGCAGTGGCTGGGCCGCGTGCTCGGACGGGAGAGATTCGTCGATGGCCGTGCGGATGAAACGCGAGTGACGCTGAGCGGGCCATGGCGCAACCCCTCGCTGACGCTCGACTCGCGTGCCACACTCGAAGATCCTCGTGCCGGGCCTGCGGAGGTCACGGTCCACGCGGTCTTCGCCGACAGCCTGCTCGACGCGTCTGTGGCGATACGTGCCGTTTCGCGCGATTCAACAGTCGGGGAACTCACCGCACGGCTGCCCGTGTGCTTCTCCCCCACGTTCCGCATCGACTCCTCCGGAGGGCGCCTCCCCGCGGCTTGCTGGCACCTGAGCGGTCTGGACTGCGCTCGCGTGCTTCCCTGGCTTCCCGCACACGTAAGCGCCGTCGGCAGGCTGCACTCCGAGGGGCGGCTGTTCCTCGACAGCGCATGGCAGTGGTCCATCGATGGTGGTGCGGAGATAGTCGACGGCTGCATCGGGCTGCGCGACGACACACTCTCCCTGCGCAGTGTCTCGGTCGTGCTGAACGTGGATGGCCCCGTCTCCGTCCCACGCGCCGCGTTCGCCGCCAGTACCGGCCCGCTGCTGTTCCGCAGCGCCGACACGCTGTTGAGTGGCAGTACGTGGAAGGGGACATACGACGGGCATCTGCTGGTGCTCAGCCAGGGTGTTGCGCTGTCACCCGGCGGGCGGCTTACTGCCGATGGGGTGTTTGCGGTGCGCGATGCGAGCCAGAACAGGACGGCCCAGGGAAATCTGCACGCCGAGAACTTCGCGCTGCGCGCACTGCAGTTCCTCACCGGCGAATCGCTGCGGATTATCGGCGGGCGGGCTGATGCGGCGATTGCCGTGCATGCCGACCGGGGCACCTGGGTTCCGGCCGGCTCGGTGGAGATCGAGGGGCTCGTGGCAGAACTGCCGGGCTTGACCCCGGCGGTCGGTCCGCTCAACCTGGCCGCGTCAGTGAACGGCGACACGGTCCGTCTGGGGCTGCTGCAGGGACAGTGGAACCGCGGCACCGTCGCCGGGAACGGATGGGTCGCGCTGCGTCCGGCGGGCAGGAGTCCCTCCGTGCAGTGCTCCCTGACCGTGCGTGCCGTCAGCGCACGCATCGGTGCCGAGGTCGCGTGCACCGTTGACAGCGCCTCACTGCTCTTCGCCGGCGATTCAGTCCCCTATACTCTCGGTGGTTCGCTTCGACTCGGCCGTTCCTCCTACCGCCACGACATCCTTCTCACCGACCTGACCACGTTCATTCGCAACAGCTCCATCGTCGCCCCGCGTGCCGAAGCACCCTCGTCGCTCCACAAACTCAATCTCCGTCTCCGACTGAGGGTCAACGACCCCGTGCAGATTGCGCTGGGCATGGCCCGCGTGCGCTGCGAAGCTGATGTGGCGCTCGGGGGTACCGCCGCCCGCCCGCTGGTAAGCGGCGAGGTGCGCGTGACTGAAGGGACCGTGCGGTACCTCGACCGGAAATTCACCATCGTGCGCGGCGTGTTCCGTCAGCTCGACCCCGCCAGGCTCAACCCCGCCATCGATATCGAAGCGACCACCTCTCTGGCGCCCTCAACCGGCCTGCGCGCCGCGACCGAGTACACCATCACCATGAACGTCGCCGGCACCCTCGACGAACCAGTGGTGTCGTTCTCCTCCGAGCCTCCACTCAGCCAGGTGGATATCGTCAGTCTCGTGTCGTTGGGTCGCGTGCGCGACCGGGACGACGCCGCGCTGGCACTCGAAAGCACCTCCGAACTGGCCACTGTGGTCGCCGACCGTGCCAAGGTACTTGCTTCGCAGCAACTCACCGGCTTCGCCACGCGCCGCCTCGAGCGGTTGCTGCGGCTCGACGAGATCACCATCGAGGGGAACCTGTTCGCGATCAACACCAGCCAGGGACCGCGCTTGACTGTCACCAAGCAGGTGCGCGAGCGGCTCAGCCTGTCGTACCAGT
>CAZJJT010000561.1:0-3360 GCA_964546395.1 uncultured Fibrobacterota bacterium | reverse complement strand
CGATACCCGTCGCTCTGCACAACCCCGCAGTGGCAAAGACTGTAGCAATGCCACCCACGACCCCAGCGGTTGTGCAGATGAGGAGAGACTCCAGTATGATCTCCTGAAACAGCATGATTGGTGTTGCCCCAACGGTGAGCCGAATACCCATCTCATACACCTTCTCGTCCACGGTTGATAGCAGTGTATTGGCAACTCCGACGATCCCAACGAACAGAGAAATTACGCCAGTAATAATGAGCACTGTGGTGTAGGTGCCGATGGCACGCGCGGCAATCTGTGCGATCTCTCCGACGGAGGATACACATATGCGATCTTCAAGGTGCCATAGCGAAGTCAGTCCCCGCACCAACGCTATCGCACCTCGGTGCCTGTTCGGAAGTAGATACGCGCACTGCATCGACCCGGCGACGCTGCCGTATGCCCAGAATGGGACATAGACAGTTGGCTGACCTCTCCTAGCAACCCCCCGGGCAACAGTCCCAACCACGGAGTCATGGTTCTCCAAGCGAGAAAGCGATCATTCGTGCGCTTCCCCCGCAGGAACCACCCGCCTCTCCCGGACGGGGGAGGGCCACGCGGACACCTGGAGCGAGGAAGGACGAGCACTGCTCCCTCGGCGGGTGCCGGTCGACCCAACCCAGCACACGACCAGCCTTGCTGGTCGGCCACCCGGCGAAGCACCCAACGGAAGAAGCCCCCGATACGGCAGTTGGCATGCGCGGCATACGGGCGAACATCCAGCCTGCCGGCCTTCCTCGCGTCCCCGCGCCTCTGCGAGAGATCGCCTGTGGTCCCAATCACGATTCCGTTTGCGATTCCGACGCCCCCCTGACTACCTGACCCCCTGTGCGAGTGGTATTTACTCTCAGAAGATCCGTGCCGCTCCCGGCAACAAGGAGACCGCCGTGCGAACGACCCATGCCTTTGCGCTCGTTCTGTTGATACTGGCCGGCGCGGTTCGCCGCTGCCCCGCGCACTGCACCTGGTCGCGCGCGGAGCTGGTGATGCTCACCGCCGAGGGGACTGTCGGAGTCATCGCGGCCTACCACGGCGACACCGAGGGCGGCACACCTGGCTACTCGCTGCACACGGTGCGTATCGATTCCAGCGGACACCGCGACACCGAAATCGCCAGCGGACCAAAGTCGGAGCCGGACTGGATACTCCCCTACCACCCCTCGTACGGCGCCGGCGGCGCACCGCACACGCGCAATGAACTGAACCGGGAGAAGAAGCTCAGGAAGGCGTTCCTGGATCAGGCGGTGAAGCAGTTCGCCGTGGATACCCTGAGCCGTGGGACCATGCCGATCGCGCTGCGCGACTCCGCGGGTCCGTCTGAGCTGTGGGTGACATTCTCGTGCGGCGACACCGCGGCAACGACTCTCGGCCTGGCAGACCGGTCGGTCACTCTCACGCCGTCCTCTGCCGAACACATCGTGGTCCCCGCCACGGCCTGGCGCACTGCCACACCCGGTGTCTTCGTAGTCCAGGTAGATGAGTACCAGCGGTGGAAGGGCGATACATGCCCGCCTGCCGCAACCGACCTCTGCTCGCGCCGCGCAACGCGGTTCCGGCTGATCTCGTTCGGCCCGTAGCAACTCCCCGGGAACCCGCGCGCACGTCACGGCGACTGTCCTGTCAGCAGCACCGACACTCGCGGGCACAAACCGTATTCCCAACGCTGGTATACTGCCCCAGGCAGTGGTATACTTTGGAGAAAGGAACAGAGGCGCACTATGCGGACCCCATCGCACCAGGCCACGGCGCAGGCACGGCTGAGCATGCTCGTCGTGGCCCTCGCGGCCACGCTGCACGCCGCGGAGCTGGTTGTCGAGCCCACGCTGCCGAGCCCCGATGACTCCGTGACAATCACCTACATCGTCGGGACCTCCCCCACCAACTGCATCCCCCGCTATTCGACTTCAGTCGACACGCAGCGTTCGCCGTACAGCGTGTTTCCCCCGACATACACGTTCACGATCAGCAGCCAGGCCATACCGCCGCCACGCACCATGGTATGCACCGACACACCGACCACGTACGGACCGCGGGTTGAGGCGGGACGACTCCCGATGGGCACGTACAAGGTGGAAGAGCGATACACGACCTACGGCAGCTTCGACGTGGTCGACCGCACACCGGGACTGGCGGTAGGCGGCGAAGTGAAGGCGCTCTGGTCTACCATACCCACCAGCGGCGCGTGGGCGTTCATCGAAGGGATCCTCGTCGACAGCCTGTCCGGCGACACCTCGTTCGTCACGCTCGACAGCATGCTCACGCAGGGATGGTACTGGTTCAACGGGCTCGATTCGGGCACCTGCCGCCTGCGCGTCGAGCATGATTCCTTCGCAGTCCTGCTTGACACGCTGGTGCTTCCCCTGGCCAACCGTGCGTACACGGGATGGGGACAGAACCATCCGGTACAACTGGTCAAGGAGGGCCTGGCCGGGACGGTTGAGGGCAGAGTCACCGACTGGCTGTTTGCCCCGCTCGAAGGGTGTACGGTCTCGTTCTGGATTGCGTACTGGTCCTACGCGTTCGGCTTTCCGCCCGTGGACCCGCGTCCGCCGGCGGGGCCACTGCGGGTTGCGCTCACCGACGCCAACGGTGATTTCGTCCTCGACTCGATCCCGCTGTTCGGCCTCCCCGAAGACGCGTACTACCGGATGCGGTTCAGCATGGAGGGCTACGCGCCGGAGAGCCTCCAGGTGAACTTCATGCCGCCCGAGTTCAAGAGCTACTGGTCGATGCGGCTGATGAGTCCCACGTGCGGGCCTGACGAACGCTGCGTGAGCCGGGTAACCGCCGACAGCCTCGAAGTGACCCTCTGCGCCGATATCTCACCGGCAATCGGCACAACCTACGGCTGCCCCGAACTCTCGTCGGTCAGCACGCCGGTACGTGCAACGCTGACGGTTACGAACGTGAGCGCCGCTCCCTGTTCACTCGCTGCCGGCCCCGGCACGGTATGTCTGTGGAGTTCGCTGTGGAGCGACTGGCAGTGTCCGTTCACGGTGGAGACCGTGGCTCCCCCAACAGTCATCGTGTTCTCCCGCCCGGTCCATCCTGTCCCGGTGTTGCCAGCGCAGAAAGCCACCGGCAGCAGCGCGAACGAAAGCCTGCTGCCCAGGCCGTTCTACAACCCGATGCCGCCTGGGTCGCGCCATGTCACCACCCTTCTGTTCGTAGAGGTCGACACCACTGTCGATTGCCAACGCTACACGTTCACCGACTCGCTCTGGCTTGCGGCGCAGATCACGGGACTCGGAAGGGACATGGCAGTGGACAGCCTGCTGATCACGATCCCTGGAGACAAGGTGCAGGCCTCGCCACAGACCTCCGGAGGTGACATCGGTA
>CAZJJT010000560.1:0-3362 GCA_964546395.1 uncultured Fibrobacterota bacterium | reverse complement strand
ACGCCGCGCATGGAGCAGCACCTCCGCGTCCTCCACAGCGAGTGTGCGCGTGCCGGGGTCACACTCAAGGCGTATGGATCGCACCACACGCCTGGCGGCCTGGGCTTCTCCCCCGAGGGGGAGCGGGCAATGGACGGGCAGGGGCCCGGCGTGATCCTTGGGTACATCCTGTGGAGCACTTCGCTCCCCGCGGCCGGTGTCACCCGGCTGGTGGAGCGGCTGGCCGCAACCCGCAAGCCGGTATCGCTGCTCGACGAGGGGGGGGATCTCCTGGCGGACACCGATGGTTTCAACCGCCCGAGCGTCGCCGTGTTCACGACTTCAAGCAGCCCGCAGTCGGGGCTGCTCATGGGACGGTTCCTGCACTCACTGGGCCACCGTCGCGTGGCCTATCTCACGCTGTGGCCCGAAGTGCGGTGGTCGGCGAACCGCGAACGGGGGCTTCGCCAGTCCCTTGAGAAGGGCGCGGCACGGGGTGAAGTGCTGTGCGTGACGCCGACGGCCCAACCACGCGTGCACGTGGAAGAGCTGGGTACACTCGACCGCCTTCTACCCTCACTGCGCCTGCCGCTTGCCGAACGAAACAGCGTGCTTGGCAGGCACCTTCGACGGGCCCTGCGCAGCAGTTCAGAGTACTTCCAGGCCGCGATGCACCGTCAGAGCACGCAGGCGGCGGCTGGACCGCTGTATGAGGAGGCGTTGCGGCTGGAAGGAGTCACTGCATGGGCCTGCGGCAACGATCTGCTTGCCCTCGGTGCGATAGCATACCTGGCCGACCGCGGGGTAGGTGTTCCACGTGAGCTTTCGGTCGTGGGGTTCGACGACACTCCCGAGGCGTTCGCGGCCGAGCTGACTTCCTACAACTTCAATCTTCCCGCGATTGCCCATTCCATGCTTCACCACATCCTCGGACCACGGAGCGCACGACAAACAGCGCGTGCCGCGGTTGAGCTTGAAGGGTTCGTGAGCGAGAGGGCGAGCACGGCAGCGGTGAGAGCCGTGGACGCTGGTCCGCATGATGGGTAGCGAACCGGTTCTCAGTCGCCCCTCAGCGCCAGAGTGCGGGGGCATTCGATGTCAATGCCCTGCAGGCATATCAGTCCAGGACGCTGCAGCTGATGCCGGCAACCCGCGCAAATGCCTCGAGGGCATCCACCCAGTCTCCCGCAACGGCATGCACATGGTTGGCGTGCAGCGCGTGGAGCAGTTCCTGCGGCCCGAAAGGGGTGCGGACGAACAGGTGCGGCCAGTTGGGACAACTCTCGGTGAGCCACTCCTGGGGCGCATCGACCGACTCGCCCCGAAACACGAGCAGCTCGGGTGATGACGTGTCGTGGGTGAGCCGCGCAAACGTCAACGGCCCCGCGCATCCCACGTAACGCACGTGCGCCCCAACGCCGCCGTACTTGGCAATGACCGGGACCAGGTCGACGGCGGCGAGGTTCTCGACGGGGTCACTGCTTCTTCGCGAGTAGTACACCGACTGGCCGCCGCAGTTGCACATGGTCCAGAGCCCGCGGTCGGTGTTGTAGTGACGCAGATCGAGAAACAGTGGCGGAAGGTCGCTGATGAGTTTGAGGATCTGCATCGTGAGTGCCCCGTCCCCGTCTGCTTCGCAGGCACATACCGTGGGTTCCTTCGCACCGTCCCAGTCGGCACCGAACGGCAGGAACGCGGCCGAGAGGCACTGCGTGCAATAGTACTCGGACATGTCGTAGTGGCACTTGATGCCGATGAAGTCGAACTCGCGTTCGGCCGCCAGCTTCTTCACCCCCGCAGCGCACGCCGCCTGCCACTTGAGCGATTCGCGACTGAGCTTGGATTTGTCGACGTACTGGACTGACCGGACAGACTTCTCCAGCCACTTCACCATGCGCTCGCACTCGCGGTCGTCACATGCTTCGGCGTTGCGCAGGATCTCGGACTGGTCGGCGTGGTCGATATCAACCCCGAACGTGCGCAGCCATTCGGCAGGGGATGAAGAGACACCGGTAAGCATGCCGATTGAGCGTCCGCCAATCTGCCCGTACACCTGGCCGCGCAAACCATGGCAGGCTCCCGCGCCTCGCACGAACGCTTCGAGTGCCGCGCGTGTAGCGACGCTGTAGTAGGGGCCCCAGATCCGTGTTTCGCGTACTCCCATCTGGCGCAGGCCGCCCGCTGCGGCCAGCAGACCGCCCATGCCCGGGAGGTCGGGTTTACCAGGGGACATGATTGCCACAGGCTTGCCGAGGACTGCTGCGGCCAGCGCGGCGTAGTTGGGGAACGCAAAGACAGGGATGTTGAACACCACGCAGGCGATATCCTGTGCCAGGAGTTCCCTGGCGAGCCCTGTCGCAGTACGGGGCGAGTGCGCAACATCAGAGGCAACCAGGGGTACCACGCCAATCGCCCTAAGCAACGAGACCACAGCGTCCTGCTCCTTGAGGATCCCCTCCCTCAGTGAGTCATGCACGCGCTGTCTTCCGTCCGAGAACGATATCACTCCTACCTTGGGCCCGACACGTGGCTCTGCCATGGTTCAGCTCCTGTCGCTGTCTGGTTCGAGCGGGGCACAGTAGGGACCCTCGGGGAACACAGCTACCGAGCGGCTGCCCTTGCGCGCCGTATCGAGAAGCGTCTGCACCTGTGAGGCCACCGCAGCGGCCGCACAGGCGTGTCCTGTCACCGAAAGCCGGTGCAGGTGCGCTGCACTGAGTCCAGGAGTCACGAAGTGCAGGTTCTGCGTACCAACCTTCGCAAGTGCCCTGCACTGCATCTGGTACTGCCACTGGTCTTTGTCGAAATGCGCGGGGTCGGCGATGTGAGCGAGGAACCCACGCCAGTCGCCGTTCCAGTCGATCATGGTGCGCGTGTACTGCTCCCCGCCGACCCCTTCCTCGCAGCCGCCGAACGCGATCACGGTTCCGCCCGGCTTGACCGCCGGCAGGCACGAGACCATTCCCTTGACACACTGGTAGAAGGTCGCGTCGAGGGGGTGGCCGCCCGACGATGTGACCACGGTGTCGGCAGGGGCGGCCACCTTCGGGCAGGCACACGAGCGCACCAGGTCGCACGCGGCAGCATGAGCGCCTTCGAGGTCGCCCGCGAATGCACCGACAATCCTGCGCTCGTTGTCGAGAACCACGTTGAGCGAGAAGTCCACTGCCGCACACCGTGCCACCGAGAGCGCTTCCTCGTGCAGCGGGTTGCCGGCCATGTTGCCGTTGCGGGCAGCCGGGCTGTCGAGAAACGCAAATCCGTGGAAGTTGCGCACGGTCTGCAGATCGGCCAGCCCCGGGCAGACGGCCTTGCGTCCTCCGGAGAATCCGGCCATGAAATGCGGTTCGATCAGGCCGGTGGTGATTTTCAGTTCCGCCCGC
>CAZJJT010000559.1:0-3362 GCA_964546395.1 uncultured Fibrobacterota bacterium | reverse complement strand
AATGTTGCCAGGCCGGCAGCCATATGATCGTGATGGTCGGCGATGTGGCGGTACTCGTCCTGCCAGCGCAGGTCGCCCGGCCAACTGAGTTGTTCCTCGGTGAACGGCAGTACCGTTGCGCCCTTCCGCCCCGCGCACACCGACTGCAGTCCGGCGAGTCGCGCCTGCGACCACGACGAGGCGTGGAATGCCGACAGGAACGCGATGGTGGTATGTCCACTGCTGAGGACGGCTTCGCCGACAGCCGTCCCCGCGGTGAACCCGCCCGCCGAGGCAAACAGCCGCATGCGACTCCTTCCTCTGGGGGCTGACACCGCCATGGCATCGAAATCATCCCACACGGCCACCGGTCGCTTCGCATTGTTGAGACCGGCAGACAGGGCCTTGTTGCCTTCCGCCCCAGGCATGCCCATGCACCACGCCATGATACCCAGTGCATCGAGGGTGTGGACATCCTCGCCTGAGCATACGACCGCTCCGCCGCGAGCATACACCGTGTCGCGGGCAGGACTGTAGACGTGGATGTCAAGCGTGGCAGCAGCGCGAGTGCATTCGGCTTCCAGCGTCCGCAGTGCTTCCTGCGTGCGCGGGAACAACTCGGGGCCGCCTCCATCGGAACGCGCGGGAAGAATCAGCGCGATGTGGTTGGCCGACGTGGGAACGTGGAGTGCGGGCACTCCATAGCCCCCGGTGCGAGTCTGCAGCTGCCGGTTCCGAACCAACACGCTAAGAGCTTTCACGACGGTCTCACGGCATGCACCGTACCGCAGGTTCAGCTCTTTCAGCGACGGCAGCGGCTCCCCGGGGCGAAACGCACCCGATGTAAGGTCACGCAAGAGATCTTGCTGGACGCGTTCGCACTTGGTGCGCGGAGCCGACTCGAGTCGGTCCGGCGGTTGTGTTGGCGCCCTGAGGCGTATGCCAGAACCTCGACGGCACACCACCAGCCCACGTGATTCGACGTCGCGGACCGCGCGTGCCATGGTGACCAGAGACACCCCGGCCCCAGTCGCCATCCTGCGCACCGGTGGCAACCGGTTGCTGCGGGTCATGCGGAGTTGGCTGATGAGCCCCTCGATGTAGGCGATTGCCGCTTCACGTCCTGAACCCATGCCGGCCCTCTGTCTGTCGGTGTCAGTCCAAGTATAACGCTTTGTTGTACAAACTGGCACACCCCCGTTGGTACGCGCATCGAGCAGGCGACAACGGCGTGGCGCTCAGCAAGGTGGCGCGGCCGACAAGCCTCGCAGCCCAGGCCTTGCGCAACAGCTCGGCGATCACTGAGTTTACCGACATGACCAGATCACTCGTGACTACAATCCATAGACAACTGCTCCCAACCCTCGAGATGCTCAACAGGGTGGTCAAGCAATGCCCGCCAGAGCTGTGGGTCGTCGAGGGCCCGACAGCAAGCATCCGCAACCGAGTGGTACACGCTGCCGAAAGCGTTGACTACTGGATTGGCGATCCGACCACGTATCGGTACCGCGAACTCGACCCACGACCACAGCGGCCACAACTGACCGACGAACTGCCGGACACACTCACCCAAGGGAACGTGCAGGCGTATGTCTCGGCTGTGGCGATGAAGGCCATTGGTGAGTTGCTGAAGCTCGACGACACGACCATACTCAAGGCGCATCCGCGCACTGGCATGCCCATGCTGAGCGCGTTTCTTGGCCAGGTTCGGCATGTGCAGCTCAACGTGGGGTACTGCAACGAGAAACTGGTGGCCAATGGTGCGCCAAGCGTGGCATGGATAGGGAGCAGCGACTTGCCGGACGACTTCACCGTGGCATAGTGTACAGCGCAGGCCCACCGAACGGTACGAGTCACTCAGATCGTCCTGTATTCAGAAGCACACCAACAACCAGACCCAGTCACGCGATGAAACCGAACCCTGACGCAGACCTGGTGGCGCACACACTCCTGGGTGACAGCCGCGCGGCTGAAGCGTTGTTTGGCAGCTACCGGGCTGTGGCGCTGGCCGTGGCCGACAACCTGGTCGGCGACCGGTTTGCGGCCGAGGATGTTGTGCAGGAAGCCTCGATGCGTGCGTTCACGCGGTTGTCCCAACTGACCGACCCTGGAGCATTCGGCGCGTGGTACGCCGCCATCATCCGGTCGGTTGGTCTTGACCACCTGCGTGCCCGCCAGCGTCAAAGGACGAAGGCTGAGCGCATTGCCTTCGAACCCCAGGCGACGAGCATGGGCTCGGACGAGCACTATGCCCCAGTATCGCGTCAGCACCTGCAGCAGTGCCTGCGCCAACTCTCACCGTCACTGTCTGAAGTGCTCCGCCTGCGGTTCGGGCACGATATGTCAGTGCCTGCAATAGCCGAGGCACTCAACAAGCCGACGGGGACCATCAAGCGAAGACTCCACGATGCAATCCAGCACATGAGGAGGCAAACCATGACCGTATTCGATGCCGCAGCAGCGCGCGCGGTTGCGGAAGAGGCCGGTCGACAGATTGCCGCTCTGCCAAAGAGCATCCGCCGTGATGTGATCGCCGTGGCAGTTGGCGGCGATCTTGCCCGGGGAGACCACATTGACAACTACAGCGCTCTTCTGGTATTCCCCTTGTTCGCCAACCGAGCCAGCCTCTCCATCTACCGCACCGAAGCCTACACCGCAGTCTACGAGATCTTTGACACGCTTTGCCAGCCCTACCGCGGGTACTGCGAGGCCCCGCCGGTACACCAGTTCCTCCCGTTCGATGAACTGCACCTGCCAACCACCGCGGAACGACTTGACCCACCCAGGGTCCCGCAACCCATGTGGCACTCCATCTACCTGTTCGACCTCATCGACCACCACTTCATGGTCTACGGCGATGACTACGTGCGCACGCTCTATCGTCCCGATCAGCGCTACATGGTAATGAGGGCCGCATCGCAGACGCTTGACCTCGTCAGGAGCCGAACGACCTCTCACCCGGCCGGGTTTCCCATGGTAGCCCACTGGCAGGCGATTAAGATGATCCGTCTCCTCCAGATGCTCTTCACCCCGGGCAATCCGACCATCGCCTGGCAGGCCACCGAGGACAACTACGCCCGGTATGTCCCCGACTTCCCAATGAAGGGATTCGGTGCGAAGACGCTTGCCGCGGAGCGCACGATACGATGCTATCCGGGGAAAGTGTGGAAGCAGCCATCAAAGACGCACGTCGGCCAGTGCATCACGTTCTGTGAGCAGGGGTGCGAAGTGCTGCTGAAGGCGTGGAAGAGACAGGCATGAGGAGTATGGTGCGTATGGGCGCATGCAGATGCCCACTGGAGAGGGCATCTGCACCGGGCTCTACGCTGCATGCGCACTCGGCCCGCGCTTCGCGCAGACCAGAAGCAGTGCGCAAGCACGCT
>CAZJJT010000558.1:0-3362 GCA_964546395.1 uncultured Fibrobacterota bacterium | reverse complement strand
GTCAGGAGTCAGGGGGCAGGAGTCAGGAGTCAGGGGGCAGGAGTCAGGAGTCAGGAGTCAGGGGGCAGGAGTCAGGAGTCAGGGGGCAGGAGTCAGGGGGTCAGGAGTCAGGGTTCGGGAATGCCAGGGAGTTGGTGCAGATGCTGAGCGATGAGAGTAGTGTCAGGGTGAAGACATTCCAGGACCTGCTGGTGTGGCAGAAAGCCCATGCATTCGTGCTCGCTGTCTATGGCCTGACCAGGGAGTTCCCTCGCAGCGAGGATTACTGCCTTCTCCCGCAGTTCCGACGGGCGGCGGTTTCGGTTCCCGCGAACATTGCAGAGGGCTTTCGCAGGTTGAGTCTGAAGGAGAAGTGCCGGTTCTACAATATTGCCCAGTCATCACTTGAGGAATGTAGATATTACACTGTTCTGTCCCGCGACTTGGGGTACGGCGAATCCACCGCTACCCTGGGCCTGTTGGTGGAGACCAGCAAACTACTCGAGGCCCTCGTACGGTCTGTTCGTTCCAGACAGAAACGGTGCGCTGTCCCCCCTACTCTTGACTCTCTGATTCCCTGACACCCCAAAGGAGTTCACATGCTCACCATCGAGAAGCTCAACAAGGTGTATCCCAACGGTGTGCACGCGGTGAAGGACCTCGACCTGACGGTGCCGAAGGGCGAGATTTACATCATGCTCGGCGCCAACGGCGCAGGCAAGACCACGACACTCATGCTGTGCCTCGGGTTCACCGAACCGACCTCGGGCCGCGTGCTGATCAACGGTATCGATATCAACAAGGAGCCGCTGAAAGCCAAGCACCACGTATCGTACGTGTCGGAGAACGTGCAGCTCTACGGCAATTTCACCGCCATCCAGAACCTTGAGTTCTTCGCCAAGGTGGGCGGGAAGCCGAAGACCACCCGTGAGGACGTGGTGAAGACGCTGCTGCGGGTTGGTCTGCCGGCCGATACGCATGACCGCCAGGTAAAAGGCTACTCGAAAGGCATGCGTCAGCGGCTCGGCATCGCGATCGCCATCATCCGCGAGACCGAGTTGATCCTGCTCGACGAGCCCACGTCGGGCCTCGACCCGCGCGGCGGACAGGAGTTCGTGACCCTGCTGAAGGAACTCCGTGCGGAGGGCCGCGCGATACTCATGACCACCCACGACATCTTCCGTGCCAAGGACCTGGCCGACAACCTGGGGATCATGGCCAACGGAGAGATCGTGGTTACGCGTACCGCCGAGGAACTCAAGACCGAGAACCTCGAGCAGTTATATGTGGAACACGTCGAGGTGTCGGTTGGCGGGTGATATCAGTGGGGAGTAAGGAATGCCTCCGGCGGAACCCCCTCATGCGCAAGCCCGGAGACATTCTCAAACCCGGCCTTCCGGTAGTACTCCGGATGCCCCACGAGGCAGCACCCCCGCGCATTGAGGCCCTTCAGTCGCGACAACCCCTCCTCTATCAACGCCTTCCCGACACCCTTCCCCTGGTACTCCGGCAACACGGAGACCGGCCCGAGTCCGTACCAGTCCGCGCTGCCGTCCGACACGCTCACGGGGGAGAACGCGATATGCCCGACCACGCGACCGTCACCTCGGCGATAGCATCCCCGTCGGCACCTGTCTCGTCCCTGAGGACAATCCCTGCATGCATGGCTCAGGCCTTCCCCTTTCCTGCTGACTGACAAGTACTTCGTGCCACACGCGGGAATACACTTCCTCTGCCCGCGGGGCTGCGTTCGGCCGAAAATGTGCTATACTTGCACTGGAGACCCCACAAGGAGATACCGGATGCACACCACTACTCGTTCCACCGCGCGCGCGTTCCTGGCGGCAGTCGCCGCCGCAGTTGTCCTCCTGCCTGCATGGCAGTGCACCATCGAGATAGTCGACCCCGTCGAGCAGACCGTTCCGGCGCCGCCGGAAGGCATCGCTGAATCGGGCCCTGGCGCTGCTGTCGAGATGGTGCTTGTCGCGCAGTCAACGCAGCCCGTGTCGGCACTGACGATCACGCCGGCCACTCCTCCCACGAGCACTGTCAGTGGCGGCACATGGACCGATTCGCTTCTCGACGACGGGAGCACGGTCTGCGTGTACGGATACCCGACCAGCAGCACGTACACCTCACCGACCTATACGCCCGCGTACGGCGACTCCACCGTCGTGCTGTGGAGCCTGGTAGAACCGACCTACGCCTGTGTCACCGATATGGCGGTTCGAACTCCCTCACCGGAGTTCACCACGGGCGCGGTCCCGTCTGTCAACCAGCCCTCGGCCGGCCTGTTGACCGCGGGCGAGTGGCACGACCACCTCCACTGGGATGAGTTCCGCACATTCCTGCACGAATACCCCGACCACTTCGATACCTGGAAACTCGATGTGCAGAACCGGGTAATCATCGAAGTGGTTGACAAGGACGGTCTGCCACTGCCGGGAGTCGCCGTCGAAGTAAAACGACGGGGCGAGATCATCTTCGCCGGGATGAGCCTTGCCGATGGGACCGTGGCATTCTTCCCGTCCGACGGTGACGGCGCCAACTGCTGCAGGTTCACGGTGCGCGCACACTGCCGCGGCGCCGAGTACGACTCGCATATGGACCCGGTGGCCGCGGACGATCAGCGGTGGCTGCTGCGCATTCCCGTGCGGCGCGAGCCGCAGGTGCCCGCACTCGACCTGGCGTTCGTGGTGGATGTCACCGGCAGCATGGGTGACGAACTCCGTTACCTTCAGGCCGAACTGCTCGATATCACCGGCAAGGTGTTCTCGAGCCGGATCAACGGCCTGCGCGTCGGCCTCGTGTTCTACCGAGACCGGGGTGACGCGTTCGTGACCAAGGTGTTCGATTTCTCCGGCGATGTCGCAGGCGTGACTGCCGACCTGCAGACCATGTGGGCCAGCGGCGGCGGCGATTTCCCCGAGTCGGTGAACCTGGCGATGAAACACGCCATGGGACGGATGAGTTGGACGGCGGATGCCGCCGTACGGGTCTGCTTCCTGGTTGCCGATGCGCCGCCGCACTACTATGCGGACGAGCAGTACACGTACCGCGAAGCGCTCGACGATGCGGTGGCGAAGGGGGTGAAAGTCATTCCCGTCGCTGGCAGCGGCATCGACCGCGCGACCGAGTACCTGTTCAGGATCATGGCTGTCAAGACCATGGGCCGCTACATCTTTCTCACCGATGATTCCGGTATCGGCGGCACACACCTCGATCCCGATATCGGCGAGCACACGGTCGAGTCGCTCAACGACATCATCGTGCGCGCGGTCAACGAAGAGTTGGAGCTCTGGGCCAACTGAGTGGGGAATGCAGAGCGTGGAGTGGACTCCGCACTCCGCGCTCTGCGTCCCGCACTCCACGATCTGGCTGAC
>CAZJJT010000557.1:0-3381 GCA_964546395.1 uncultured Fibrobacterota bacterium | reverse complement strand
CACGACCTCGTTCCAGATCGGGGATGGACCTGTCACCATCAGCGCCTGGGTGAAAGTCGAGCGGTACAGCGGCCGTGCCCAGTTCGCACTCGAGACCGTGAACTTCACCCCCAAGTACAACCAACTGCAATGGGTCGACATCGTGAACAGCTCATCGACATCCGACTGGACCCACGTGAGCAAGACGATGACGGTCGACGCCGCGGCCACCTCGGTGTTCCTGACCGTGTTTCTCAAGTGCAACACGCGTATCTGGGTGGATGATATCGAGATCGTCCCGGCCGGCTCATCGCCCGCGACCTCGGTCCGGCAGCCGCTCACGGTGCATGGGGCCCCGCAGGCGTCCGGCCGTACCGTACCGGCACGCATGCTGCTGAACGGGCGAAGCGCCCGCGGGAGCGACCTCTCACGCATGCTCGCCCCGGGCGTATTCGTATCGCACCCTTCGGACCATGTCCCGTACACGGTTGTTCGCTAGCACTCACCCCATGTCAGAGGAGTTCACCATGACCCGCAAGACATCCGCTGTCACAGCTGTGCTCATCGCACTCTCGACGACAGCCGCGTTCGCCCAGTTCACCCCCATCGTTACCGACTTCTCCTCGGGTGTGCAGCCGTTCACCGGCACCGCCGCGCTCGACACCGAGAACTACGCATCGGGTCCCTCGAGCATGCGTATCGCCCACCAGTATGTTGCCAAGAGTACGGCAACCGAAGGAGCCTACAACGGCACGGTCGTCCAGACCAATTTCTGGGTCGGCCCGGGGTTCCCGACCAGCCCCGTGGAGTTCTATTGCATGCTGCGCGACCTCGCGCCTCTGGCAGACGGACACCAGATGGATATCCATCTGAACTTCGGCTCCACCGACTACGGCTACTCCTGGCTCGGCATCCACTACCTCAACCAGGGCGCGTTCTCGTCCGACTGGGAAGTGGGCATGGACGAGACCCTCGCCGACATCGGCTCGCTGCGCAACCCGTGGAACGGCCAGCCGACCTGGCAGGAGAAGTACGATGAGCTGTACAGCACGCGCGAGCACAAGCCCGCCGTGGTACTCACCCTGGTCATCGAGACCATGAAGGGGGCGATCTGTATCGATGACCTGAGCGTTACGATGGCGCCGACCGCCGCGCGGCCCGCCGCCCCCCTCACCGTGCACCGCAGCAGCCCTGCCCGTGAGGGCGCCTGGCGCGTGGTCATGCCCAACGGCAGGTCGCTCGGCGGCGCGTCGGAGCGGAACGCGACGGGCTACGTGGTACGCTTCGCCCAGGGGCATGCGCACGGCTCAGTGGCAGGTCGCTAGCCTGCAGTACAATAATCCCCATACCTGAGACAGCCGTACCGGTCACGGTGCGCTCTTCTGGAGTACAATAGAACCTGTCAGGAGCGTACCAGGTACCCACACCGGGGGGCCGCACATGCATCGCGCATTCTGTTGTGCAGGGTTGGTTCTGGGCATTGCCCAGTGTGTGTGTGGCGGATCGAGGATCCCGAGCCTCGGAGGCACCGCGCTCATCTACAACAGCGACCGTCTCCAGTATGTCGACTGCCGTGACTCCACGGTCCGTACCGCGGTCACTGCCAGCCAGATAGAGACCCAGGCCGGCACCGAACGGTTCTACGGCGCAGTCACCGCACGGTTCTCGCCCGATGGGAGACGGCTGGTGTTCGGCGGCCGGTACCGCATCGGCACCACGTACCAGAATTACGGCATATGGATCTGTGACAACGACGGCAACAACGTCGAGTTCCTCCACAAACTGGTCAAGTCCAGCGAGACGTACAAGGTCAGCTGGGCCGAGGACGGCTGTATCTACTGGTCGGAGGAAACCGACTCGGTCTGGCGCATACCGTTGTCAACGAAGCAGGTGGAGGTGTACTGGACCGGCGTCGGCGTGAGTGGGTACAGCGGCACCAATGTCAAGAACATCTGTGTGAGCCGTGACGGCACACGGGCGGTAAGCAGCAGCAGTGGCCGTGTGCATGCGCTCGATATCGTGAACAAGCGGTTGGTCTACACCTACGTCGGCGGGTGTGACGGTGCGGTGTCCGGCCTCGGCGGGTATGTCATCCAGAAAGAGACCGTGTCCAGCCACGAACCCGCTATCGCGTACGACACCCACAGCTGTTTTGCATACGTCTGGGTGTTCGGCAGTCTGCCGGCCGATCTCGATACGAGCTGGCTGTGGGCTGTCGGCTGGCCCGAGAGCCAGGACGCGGGGGACCGCATGGAGCAGCCCCGGGGCGCGAACAACACCGACGACTATTTCGTGGGAAAGGGACGGGAGAACAACGCCAACAACTCGTTTGTGTACCAGCACGGCACCAGCGATTACTACGTGCTGCCCAACACGGCGACCGATTTCTTCCTCGGCACGCTCCCGCCGCCACCCAACGGCGCCCAGATCGCCGTTGCACCGTCGGCGCTCACTTTCGATGCGCCCACAGCGGCGGCACCGGCTCCCCAGACAGTCACGGTCACCAACAGCGGGCAGGGAACTCTTGGGGCGGTGACAGTCAGCGAGAGTGCGTCGTGGCTGCAGGTGAGCGGCGCTCCTGCCGGCAACAGCCAGACGCTCACCAACACCATCCTCGTTGCGGGACTCTCGCCCGGCACCTACACCACCACGGTGTCGGTCTCGGGTGGCAGCGCATCCAACTCGGTCAATTACACAGTCACACTCAACTACATGACCGTACTGGCAGGGCCCACGGGACTCAGTTCGCTCGGGATCGACAACCAGCATGTCGCACTCAGCTGGACCGACAACTCCAGCAACGAGCAGGGGTTCGTGGTACAGCGCCAGAACGGGGCCGGCTGGGAGGCGATCGGGACCACGGCGGCAGACGCAGTGTCCTGCACTGACAGCAACCTGGTCCCGGGGCTGTACACCTATCGCGTGGCTGCGTACCTGGGCCCCGACACGTCGACCTTCTCCAACGAGTCGTCGACCACGCTCGCCGGAACGGAGATGCTGTCGCTCACGTACCCCACCGGAGGTGAGCAGATCACCGCCGGGACTACGGTCACGATCACCTGGGATGCGCAGTACGTCACGGGAATCGTGCTGTACCTGTCGGCGGACGGCGGCGAGGTGTGGACACGACTACCCATGCCCACCAACGGCTCGATTCAGCCGGGAGATCCGTACTGGCTGGCATACCCCTGGGATGTCCCGAGCGGACTGGTGTCCAGCGCCTGCATCATCCGCGTGGCCAAGTACACCGACGAGAACCTCAGGGATGAGTCATCGCTGTTCTCGGTTGTCGCAGGGACCGGTGCTGCACGCGACCTGCCGCTGCACCACGGTGCACCGGCAATCGGGGAAATCAGTGCCCACGACATGGCCGGCCGGCGGATCCTGCGGACAGTGCGTCCG
>CAZJJT010000556.1:0-3382 GCA_964546395.1 uncultured Fibrobacterota bacterium | reverse complement strand
GCCACGCGCGCGGAGAGGTGACCACGATGCGTTCGTGCCGCTCGGGGACCTTCTGGCCACGTCCGACGTTGTCACGGTGCATGTGCCGTTGACGCGTGGTGGCCCCGATCCTACCTGGCACCTGATCGACCGCGGGTTCCTCACCGCCATGAGGCCGGGAGCGGTACTGCTGAACACGAGCAGGGGAGCGGTACACGACACTGCCGCACTCCTCGAGGCGCGGGCGAATCTGTCCGCACTGGTGCTTGACGTGTGGGAGGGGGAACCGTCTCCTGCCCCCGAGATCATCCGCGCGGCGGACGTGGCCACGCCACACATCGCGGGGTACTCACGCGATGGCAAACTGCGGGGTACGCGCATGGTGTACGAAGCGGCCTGCGCGTTTCTCGGTGTGCAGGCAGGGGAAGCGGACGCATGCGAAGACGGGACACGCGTGGAACTCGAACTTGCCGGGAGCCGCTCACCGGTTCACGATGCCGTGCGCGCGGCCTACGCGTTGGAAGAAGATGATCGGCGGTTCCGGGAGCTTGCCCTGCTGGCCGATGTCCAGCGAGCATCCCGCTTCGACACGCTGCGACGCGACTACCCAGTCCGCCTCGAGTTCCACCACTACGTTGCAGCAGGGATGGATAGCGTCGCGAGCGGCGTGCTGCGTGGCCTGGGTTTCGGCTGCTGACTCAGGACGGGAAGAACTCCTCGTACAGCGCGACCACGGCCCGTTTCTCATCCGACGAGTCGATACCGAATATCATACTGATCTCAGAGCTGCCCTGGTCAGCCATCTTGATGTTCACGCCGGCGCGCGAAAGTGCCCCGGTTGCCTGTGCCAGCACTCCCACCTTGTGTATGAGGCCTTCACCGACCACGGCAACCAGCGCGATGCCGAACTCGACCTTCACGTCATCGGGGGTCAGCTGCTGTTCGATGCTCTTGATGATGTTGTTGACGGTCTCGGGCTGCAGTTGTTTCTGGTCGACCACCACCGAGATGGTGTCTACTCCCGAGGGAATATGCTCAACCGAGAGCCCCTTCTCCTCGAGTATCGACAGAACGCGCCGGACGAACCCGATCTCGCGGTTCATGAGGAATTTCTGTATCGTGATACTGCAGTAGCGTCCGCCGCTGGCGATCCCGATGACGTCGCGTTCGGTCGGCAGGCGCTCGGACACGATGAGCGAGCCCCGGTTGTCGAGGTTGCCCGTGTTGCGCAGGCGGATCGGGATCTTCTTGGCAAGCACCGGCCGCACAGCTTCCTCGTGCAGCACGTTGAACCCTACGTACGACAACTCACGCATCTCGCGGTACGTGAGCGCTGGGATCTGCTCGGGAGACGTGACGTCGCGTGGGTTCGCACTGAATATCCCGTCGACATCGGTCCAGTTTTCGTATTCCACGGCGTCGATCGCCTCGGAGAGTATCGAACCGGTCAGGTCGGAGCCGCCCCGGCTGAACGTGGCGATGTCGCCTTGGCCGGTTACACCGTAGAACCCCGGGAACACCACCACCCCTTCGGAGCACGCCTCCTTCAGCATGGCCAGTTCCAGGCCGACCTCTTCCACCGGCTGGGCATCACCGAACGCCGCGGTCACCACCAGCCCCGCCTCCTGGGGTGAGACGAAGCGCGCCTTAAGCCCCACAGCGGCAAGAAAGGCGGCAAACAGTCGCGCATTGTACTCCTCTCCCGCGGCGACCACCAGATCGCGGTAACGGGCAGGTTCACTCGTGTCTGAGGCGACACGGCGGTCGAGGTCGTCGAGCACCGCGGTGATCGTCTCTGGAGCCAGCCCGAGTTCGCCATACATGCCTTCGTAGCGGTGTTTGATCTTCGCAAGCGTGTCACGCGTGCTCTTCTTCTGCAGCCCCTGGCTGCTCAACGCGATGAGCATGTCGGTGACCTTCGTGTCGTACTCGGGTGCCTTGCCGGGGGCCGACAGCACTATGCAGCGTCGCCGAGGGTCGAGGCCGATGATGTGTGCGACGTGCTTGAGCCTGGCGGCGGTAGCCACCGAGGTCCCGCCGAACTTGCTGACGACAAACTCCATGGTTCGTTCCCTGCGCTTTCAGGTGACGGATGACACTGCCGCGGAGGGAGCTGCCCCCGGCAAGTCGCCGGGGGAGTGCCGGGCGGCGTACTCACTGGGTGTCATACCGGTGTGGCGATGAAACGCTCTGCTGAACGAGTTGCTGTTCGGGTAGCCAACCTGGGCCGCGATGGCCCCAACCGCGTCCTGGCCCGACTGGAGACGGTGCTTCGCGTGCTCCATGCGGACCGATGTCAGGTACTGGTACAGGGTCGTGCCCGTCTGGCGTTTGAACAGAACATTGAGATAGTTGATGTCAACGCCACACGCCTCATGCAGACTTCGCTGGTGCTGCATCGAACCGTAGTGCTCATCCATATGTGCCCGTGCCATGGCGACGAGGCTGCGCGACTTGTCCGCCGGGAAGTGCTCACTCCGAACACTCAGCAGCTGCCCGTCAAACACCTCGGAGAGGATCTGCGCTGCGAGGGCACACTGACGCATGCCGAAACGGTCCTCGTCGTTGGCGATGGTGCGCAGCAGCGTGAACATGCTGTTCTCGAGGAGCAGTCGGCTGTTCTCAGGGAGCATCTTCTTGCCCTCGATAGCGCTGTTCCAGTACACGTGTGCACGCGGTCCGGGATGCGCTGAGAAATCGACGAGAAAACACTCGAGGGGGCCGCGCTGATGGAGGTAGCTGAAGCGGTGGCCGGGGTCCATGATTCCCAGCAGGCCGGGAGCGGCCCTGCCGAACACGCCCGTCGTCAGGTTCTGAAGTACCCCGACCCCGTCGACCTGGTACCACAATCGGTACCCATCCTGCTGGAACCGCAGGGGTTGCGCGCGAAGAGAACCCTCCGGGGCGTGCAGGTAGTCGATACACGTGAGTTCGACGGCAAGGAGCGGTAGCCTGAACTCCAGGGGGGCAGGCGGCCAGCTGCTCAGGAATGGGAAGGTGAAGATGCCCGGCAAGCGGGGATGCGGCACGTACTCGGGAGTGCGAAACTGGCTCACAATCTCGTGTCGCGAATGAAGCATCGCGGGAATATACATTGTATATTTCGCGCTAACTGCCGCGTTGAGAGGCGTCTATCGCGGCCGGCCCGCCGAGCGTGACCCACCGTGCGATTGTATCCTTGTGGCCGTTTCTCTGTACCCGCTGTCCGCCGCCGGACGGAGCAGACGATGGTGAGATCTGGCAGTGACGATCGCGTGTTCCGCACGGACGGCGCATGTGCATTGTACCTGCGGGAAATCGGCAAGCAGCGTGGCTTGAGCCAGGAGGACGAGGCATGTCTGGCGCGGCAGATACGTGACGGTGACTCGCACGCGATGCATGAGCTGATCCGAGCGAACCTGCG
>CAZJJT010000555.1:0-3388 GCA_964546395.1 uncultured Fibrobacterota bacterium | reverse complement strand
TCCATGCTCGACCATATCCTGACTCAGGGCTCGAGAGGGCGAACCGTGCGGGGCAGTCGAGCGGTGGAGATCGAAGGTTTCATATCCGAGCGGCGTACGACCGCAGTGAAGGGCGGCAACCAGTGAAGATACGAGGGAGAAGAGCGGAGCAGACCGCTCGTTCAGTTCCCACACTGAGCATCGGCAAGGCAACTCTGAGGCAGGAGGAGACGGTTGCCGGCCCCCAACTACCTCATAAGCAGGAGCGGGCGGGTCACCGTTCCTGCCGTGGTTGCCACTGTCACCAGGCACAACTGGTTCCACAGCCACTCACCGCGCAGCCGGACCGTCGTGTCTCCACGTGACAAGTGCGCCGACGAACTCTGCAGGCATCGGCCGGATACGCTTGTCACCGTGATGAGAGCGTCCTGTTGGCCGGTGGAGGATATGGTGATGTCGGCGGACCCCGCGGGACGGTTCGGGCAGATACGGGTCCCACGCAGTGCAGGCAGGTGCGATTCGACAGCGGCGATGGGACGTATGCCCACCATGTCATCGTACTCCACGTCGAGGCAGTCGATGTTTATCTCGCCGGTGTCAGCGAGTGCGGTGTCGGGCGGTTCAAAGCGGTACGCGATGGTGTTGTTCCCTTCCTGCAGAACCAGCTCACGCACGTAGTGGCTGTATGTGCCGTTGCCGGCGGTGGTGAGTGTCGTGTCGGTGATACTGTCCCCGTTCACGTGGATACTGATATTGCGTGCATTGGTCTCTCCCGACCACACGAATATGTTGTACCGCAGGTCAACAGTTCGACCGCCCGCCGTCGGGCAGTACACCTGGAACACTACCATCGCGCCGACGGTGCGAACCCTGACGCAGCTTGGGCCGGAATGGCCGCTCACGAACCCATTGATACTCGCATCACGGTCGGGATACGACCGCCACTGGTTCTCGGCCTCAAACCGCACCCAGATGCCGGTGCTGACCGGGTAGCTGCTGAGCGAGGTATGCCCTGCAGCATCGAAGGCCTGCACGGTGAGGTTGTGGTCGCTGCTCATGTCCACACCGGTGATGGTCAGTGATGTCGACGAGGTGGTGTCATAGGGGATGCCGTCAACCAGCACGCGGTAGGCGCTCACCCCGACATTGTCGGTGGCGGGCGACCAGGTGAGTGTGATCGATGTGGCGGTCTTGTTTGAGGTCGTCAGGCCTTCGGGCCGGGCCGGGGGCTCGAGGTCATCCGTGTATCCCATGTTGGCAAGTATCCTGCGCCCCGTCGCGCACCCCACTCCAGCCAGGTAGCCGAACAGGGATGTGTCCGGCATCACGGTTACTCCGCCGGACGGGAAACGCGGGTTCAGGCCGACAGCGGACGCGCCACCGGTGAGGACCGTGTACCACGTGAACGCATCCAACGCCATGCCGGTCGGGTTCTGGTGCCCGCAGTCGGCGTAGAGCATTTCGATGAAACCGCCGGGAGCAGGGGTCTGGCCCGGGCACCGCCAGTTGTCGGGCGGGTAGTCGGCCATCACACTGTCCCACGACCAGAACACAGGGACATAGTACGGGACATCGGCCTCCTGGAAGAGCCGCTCGTAACACTCCTCGGCTTTCTGGTGCTGGTCGAGGTAGTTATAGGATCCCTGATGCGGCGCATAGAGGACCGTCTTTGCGTTGACAGCTTTGATCGAGTCGTCGAGTATCTTGAAGTACTTGATCAGCGTGTCCTGGTTCTGTGGATACGCATGCGGGGCCCCCGAACACGACGCCGATTCGTCCGGGACAACGTCGTACTGGTCGATGGCGTCCTCCCATGTCTGGAGTACGACGTACTTCCAGCGGGCCTCACGTATCGCGCGCATCACCCTGGCGCTGGCCGAATCGAGTACCACGTACTCCTTGAGTATGCCACACGCCTTGCCCGCATTGTCCATGCTGGACTCGGTGCAGACAAAGGGATCGGCGGCTTTCTGGACTGCCTCGATAGCAGAGGGGAGCGGTCCGTAGAAAGACGTGAAGCTGTTGCCGATGAACAGGACCCCGTCGCCGATTTTCACCGGTTCGAATCCCTGTGAGTGTGCTGCACCCGCCTGCAGCAGTAGCAGCACTGCCATCGCCGCGAACTGCACTGATCCCGGTCGGCTTGCCCTCTGCATGTGTGCCCCCCTTCCTACCACACTATAGCGCGGTTGGGGAGCCACCCCAACACAGCAAATATGAAGTAGATTGATTGATACATAGATTATTCTATCCGCACTGATGAGACAGGGCCAGATGCACCCCAGTCGTGTACCCGCACCAGCTCAGCTACGAGCGCGTCTGTACCTGCGCACGTTGATGGCCACGGGCGGCGCAGCAGCAGGCGACAGGCTTCCACTGATGCGCCAACTGGCACGGAAGGCCGGTACCTCCTACGCATCGATGCAGAAAGCAGTGCGAAGCCTGGCAGCGGAGGGTGTTCTTTCGGCAAGACCGCGGACGGGGATACGCGTGCTGGGGCCCGTGCCGCAGCCGGGCAGCCATCAGGCCACCAGCATCGAGGCGCCGATGCGCCACCGGTTGGGTGTGTGCGCGAGCATACAGCAGACTATCCGCAGCGACATCCTCAGTGGTCGCTTCCCCTTTGCGGCGCCACTGCCGCTGCTGAAACAGCTCTCGCAGCGATACGGAGGGTGTACGGTTACGCTGCGCACGGCCCTTGACGGGTTGGTGGCGGAGGGCCTGCTGCAGCCATTCGGGCGTGGGTACCGCACCGGCGGCGTCACCCGTCTGGCAGGGCGTAGTGTTGTTGTTCTGCTGGTCCCTCCTCGGCACAGCTACATGGCGACGACACTGGCGGCGGTTTCCCGGACAATCCACCTGGAGGCCGCTGCCGCGGGAGTGCGGTTGTTCACGATTGAGTTTGATGGGTATGCGCACGATGCGAATGACTGCCGCCGCGTGATCCGCAGAATTGACGAGAAGGGCATCCGCCCCCTGCTTCTGGGAGTCATCGGGTGCAACGTTACCGGGGAGCGTTCCTCGTTCGATGATTTGCTTCCACCCCTTCGCTCGTTACGCGTTCCCGTCGCCCTGGCCGACGACACTGGGGAGGCGCCGTACGCCACGGTGCAGCGGTGTGAGGACCTGGTGTGGTTCTCGGCCGGCTGCACGCAGCGCTGCGGAGAACTCGTGGGGCGGTACGTGGTCGAAGCAGGGCACCGCCGTGCAGCGTACATCGCAGTGGACCCGGACAGTCCGGCCATGCGAAACCGCTTCGCTGGTCTGCAGCGCATAGTCTCTGCCGCAGACGTGACACTGCACCAGGTCGTGCCGGGTTCGGATGTCAGCCGTGGCAGTCTGCGCGGCCCGCTGTGGCAGCAGGCGTGGCCCGCGGTCCGACAGCTCCTTGTGTCGGGGCAAGTGTCAC
>CAZJJT010000554.1:0-3397 GCA_964546395.1 uncultured Fibrobacterota bacterium | reverse complement strand
TGCGCAAGTGCTGCGATGCCGTCGTTGGCACACACCCAACAGGTGATCTCGGGGTGTGAACCAAGCAGTGCAGTGAAGACCGGGCGGAGCAGACCGTCCCAGAACACCTGCTGCGCAAAGCCCTGCTGCGCAACCACGGCATCCTCCAGCAGATTGCGGAGCCCCTTGGCAGCAGGCAGCGCCGACTCGCCAAGGATCTGCTCCGCTGTCTCCTCGCGGCGCAACGGCCCCACGCTCTCGGGCAGGTCGGCCTCGCCGGTCGCATCCACGACTGAGCCACCCCGCTGGCGCATGCGCGACACGAGTCCGCCAAGCCGCGCCTTGGCCCATGCGGCCCATGGCTGGTGGCAAATCCAGGCGACACGCCGGTGAGCCCGGGCGACCAGGAACTCTGCCACCGCAGCACCCGGATACTCCGTGTCGGCTACCGAGAAGCGCCGGAACAGGAGTTCTGCGCCCTGCCTCGGACGAAGATGGACCGCACGCGGAACATCGTCGAACAGCACAACGGGCAGATCCCACGGGAGCAGTTCTTCCACAATCCGTGTCATGAGCGCGTCGCTCACCGTAAGGCCCCACACCGACACGCCAAGCAGCAGCCTGCCTGCCGCGACCGACTGCATGCCGGCCCGGAACGTATCAACCGACACCGACCCCAGCAGGTCACCCGACATGCCCATCGGCGCAAGCACCACGTTGTGTGCCGACACCTCTGCATCGAATGTGCGCAGCAAGTCGCGCGAGCGCTCGAAGATCGCCGCGGAGACACCGTAGTCCAGGCCGTGGCCGGTGTGCACCACCACCCCTGATGCCGGCGCGTGCGCAAGGGGTGCAACGCGGCAGCGACGACCCGACACCTCTGCCAGACCCGAGTCGGCCAGCGTTGACAGCGCGCGTGCCACGGGCCGGTAGCCGCATGAGAAGCGGGCCTGGAGTTCCTTGACAGAAGGGAGCATGCGCCCCGGCTCAATCCGTCCGCTGGCCACATCGCGCGCAAGTTCATCACGGATACGCTGCCACTGCGGCAGCGGCGGGCCACCCGGTCGGGTGCGGTCGGCTGCCACAGGGAGGCGGACCCCGCGACCCGGAGCAGCAGTCAGCTTCCCCTTGAGTCTCGCGCGCGCAACCAGCTCTCGCGCCACCCGGAGCGGGCAGTGCAGTTCGTACGCCATCCTGGCAACCGTCGGCATCCGTCCCGAACCGGATGTCTGTGCCGAAGCCATCAATGCCTCAAACCGCTGTGTCAGCCCACGGCGCGCGTCCGCGTCTCTTAGTTGCATATATATCATTCTATATCATGGTATTAGTTGGTATCAACTGCAATTATCAACAAGGAATCGCTGTGGGAACGAGCGTCGGGCGACATATACATGGAACTAGTGGGCGCAAGACGCTCGAAGATCGGCGGCCCAGACCAGCACCCCCCTAAGGAGCAGACCATGTCACATGTGACCTTGAGGACAACCATGGCGGCTTCCGCGCTGTGCGCGATAGTGTCGGTGTGCCAGGCCCAGCATATGACTGTCGGCACCAACGTCTGGTACCCCGGTTGGGGCGGCGGCACTGCCGATCCGTTCAAGGACGGCTACACCAATGTTACCGGTGACAATCCATGGAAACCCGCGTTTATCGAGGAGGTCAGCCACTACACGGCGATACGGTTCATGGACCTTGGCGGGCTGAACTCCGGTGAAGCGCCTGTCAACTGGGCCGCACGCACGCCCAGGAGTGCGCTCAGGCAGATGCCCGTGGCATACGAATGGATGGTTGACATGTGCAATCGTGCGGACACAGACATGTGGATCTGTATCCCGTACAAGTGGGACGTTGACCTGCCCGGGTGCCGCAGCCTCGCGCAGCTCATCCACTCATCACTCAACACCGACCTGCGCGTGTACGTAGAGTACGGCAACGAGAACTGGAGCACAGGCTACAATCAGGACTACTGCCGTCAACGAGGTGTCGCGGTTGGCCTCGGGACAACCCTCACTCAGACGACCGGCGACCGCTATTCCGCGTACGCCTCCATGAAGATATGGGAGGAGTTCGAGGCGGTGTTCGGCAAGGGCAACCCGCAACTGGTGAAGGTGCTGAGTGGTTGGGACAACAGCGCCCAGGTCGCCAGCGCCCAGTTTGGCTTCCTGATCGTGGACACAACCCGCAACCCCAACCGTACCATGCCGGACCTGTACACCGTCGCACCGTATGTCAACGAGGGTTCCATCGCTGCGGCATACAGCGCCCTTGGCGCTATGGCACAGAAGCTCCGCAACCACAACACGGTGCTTGACCGTGCTGGTGGTATTCCCCTGGGCTGCTATGAGGGCGGATTCGGTGACCAGAACCACGAAACCATGGCAGGTGACCCGGCGGTGTACGCACTCACGAAGGCGTACCTGGACACGCTCAACAGGTACACTGCCGGCGTGTTCAACCACCTGAACCATTCGTGCAGCCGGTGGGGCGCGAAGATGTACATCGGTGAGCCGCTTGCCCAGTCCCATATCTACCGCGCGCTGATTGACTGGAACGCAGAGCATCCGGTGCAGGTGTCACCCACGCCGCGCGCAACGCAGCATGCACCGGCGCTCCGAACCGCAGTGACAACGGGTGCAGTGTACACTCTGGATGGGAGACGCACGGACACGCGCTCCGTGCAATCAGGTGTGCTGCTCTCCGCTGATGCGCAGAGGGTGTTGCTGATGCCCATGCACAGCGGGCGCTAGTCCGGCACTCCTGGCTGGCGGAGCGAACACCCGTCGCCAACCCGGTCGCAGACGAGGGCTATTTTTCGGTGCGGGCGCTGCAGCGTCCGCTATCCCATCGACCGGAGCCAGCCCTGAGCGCACTCGCCGACATTCCGCTTTCCACCTACGGGCGGTCCTCGCTGACCCCCTCGCCGGTGAACCGCATGATGAACGCTTTCGCGGCGGACTTCCGTGAGGGTGTGGATATCAACCTGGGCGTGGGATATGTAAGCGAACAGACCATTCCGCGCGATGCAATCCGTGATGCGCTGGCACATGTGCTGGGCGACCCCGACAAGCACCGCAATGCGCTCAACTACGGTGGGGCGCACGGCTCGCCGAACCTGCTGCGCTCCATCAGGAAGTTCTACCTGGACTCGGGACTGGGTGGGTTCACCGAAGAGATCCTCGACCGCTATGACATGGTGATTGGTCCCAGCGGGGCCACGAGCCTGCTGCAGGGCATCGCCCAGCTCGTGCAGCCGGGTATCGTGATCACCAGCGACCCGCTCTACTATATCTACTGCGAGTACCTGGAGCGAGCCGGTTTTGAAGTGGTGGCAGTGCCTGAGGACAACCGGGGTATCCGCACCGACCTTCTCGAAGAGACCCTTGCCGGACTGGGCGCCCGCCGCCGCGATATCCGGTTT
>CAZJJT010000553.1:988-3407 GCA_964546395.1 uncultured Fibrobacterota bacterium | reverse complement strand
TGATTACCCCCAATCGCTCTACGCTGACATCGAAGAGCGCGTTGCCGGCAGCGATATCGCGGCATTCTCGTTCGTGTCAAACCATTTTCCCCAGGCGTGCCGTCTGTCGACCTCACTGAGGGAGCGGCTTTCCATTCCGATTGTCTGGGGCGGTATCCATGCCATGGGTGCGCCTGCCGCCTGCCTTGCGTGGGCCGATATGGTCTGCGTGGGTGAGGGCGAAGGGCCGTTCAGCCTCCTGCTCGACCGTCTGTGCCAGGGCAGAAACGGTGTGGGCGTGCCGGGCGTGTACTGCCGGGATGCTCACGGGGTGGCAAGCACACCGGCCGAGCCGCCGATTGCCGACCTCGATGTGCTGCCGGCGGCGTTCTACGATGACAGTCGGGAGTTCATCCGTGAAGGCGATCGGCTCGTGCCGATGACGCCTGAGCGTCGCATGCGCGAACTGCTGGCTCCCATGGGCTGGTATGCTTCGTCCGATATGCCGGTGTACCCCTACCTGCTGCTGTCGAGTCGTGGTTGCCCGAACGCGTGCACCTACTGCTGCAACAACCTGTACCGCACGATCTACGGCCCGCACGTGCAGTTGGTCAGGGCGCGGAGCCCCGAGCGCGTGATCGAAGAGCTGCGCCGTGCCCGCGAGCGCATGCCGTTTGTGAATTTCGTGGAGTTCTTCGACGATGACTTCACGGCCCGCCGGGCCGAGGGGATCGAGCGGTTCGCCGCGCAGTACAAGACGCACATCGGTCTTCCGTTCCGCTGCTGTGTGCGGCCCGAGAGCGCAACTGAGAGCACGATAGCGCGACTCGTGGATGCGGGTCTGGTGCTGGTGGAGATGGGACTGCAGAGCGCGAGCCGGTGTACCAACCGGCTGTATCGGCGGCACTTCAGCCCGGAGTCGTTCCTGCGGGCGGCCCACGCGATCAGCAGACACCGCCACGTGCGCATCCAGTACGACATCATCATCGACAACCCGTTCGAGTCGGACCGCGACCTGGCGTGCACGTTCCGTTTCCTGGCGTCGGCTCCGCCGCCCTACGTGGTGACACCCTTCTCGCTGACCTTCTTCCCGGGCACCGAACTGCACGCGCGCGCGGTGCGTGAGGGACTGATTGCCGACAGCGCGGGGTTTGTGCCGGAGAAGCGGACCGATATCGCATACGAACGCCGCAACCCCTACATCCACTTCGTGCTCTTCGCCCTGCGCAAGGCGCAGCGGTACCGTCTGGCCCCGGTGGCGCTCACCGCCGTTCTCACCACGCCGCTGGTGATGAGCGTGTGCAACAGCGGTTGCCTGCGGTGGTTCTGGTTTTGCGTGCTGCAGGTGGTGAAGGCGGTGTCGCCATCGCACCTGGCGCTGCGAGCGCGGCGCAGGGCGCGATGCGACGGCAATCCGGCCTTGACTCCGCAGCGAACATGAGTCATATTCCAGCGCGCCTGGACAGACCACACAGACCATCCCAGCATCCCCAGGCGGCGCTCGAGTGTCTGAGCGTGAGGTGTGAGGCGGCCGTTCCGAAGGCCGGCAGCGACCTTCGGACATCCCCCGCCGGCGGAAAAGACCTTGAAGGCGCGCACGCGTTCGGGGTCTGAAGCAAGCGATGTGACATTGTCGGCTACAACGCGCGTCACGCGGTGCACGGCACCTGCGTGCTGCCGTGCGGTTCGTGCGTTGTTGGCCGGCCATGCAAGCAGGTCCCCGGGTCCGCTCACAGGGTGTGGCGGACGGATGGGGTCGCGATGCAGACGGGTCTGCATCAACAGGTATCGCTGAAAGGAGCGATTGGATGGCCCAGAAGCTTTTCATTTCAGATTCACCCGGCCGGTGTCTCAACGCAGGGACCCGGCACATGCACGTGAGTGCACAGGTCGATGGCGCACAGCCACTGATTGAAGCGATCGATCCGACGTACAACGCACTGGTTGCCAAGCGGGCGGAATACCAGGCAAAGATCGAGCACGCGCAGGGCAGGTACGATCTGGTGAAGTTCGCGGACTACGACCTTGACAACGGCGTGCGAACAGCGGCGTCGCGGTGCAGGGAGTTCGACCGTGAGAACCCTGGTTCCCGCGCGTACGAGACGGTGTTCCCCGGCAAGGTGGATATCACTTCGGTGGTGAGCATGAGTCTCTACAAGCAGCCCGACAGCGTCATCCAGATCGCCACACGGATCGAGTCGCTTGGGGCTGACCACCTTCTTGCACCGATAGGGGCAACGCTGCGTCAGAAGGCAGCTTCTTCGCTGGCGGCAATCGAGGAGTACGCGAAGTCCACTCGAGAAGTTGCGGCTGCGAAGGCCGGCATGGACGTAAAGACCGCCAGGAAGTACCTGGGCGATGGCGGACTCCCCAGCGAGAGGAAACGAGAACGGACGTGGCGAACACGTCCGGACCCATTTGAACGGGTCTGGGAAGAGGT
>CAZJJT010000553.1:0-978 GCA_964546395.1 uncultured Fibrobacterota bacterium | reverse complement strand
CCAAGATGAACTTCATACGCCAGTATGAAGCCAACATCTATCAGGCCATGATGACCTTTGGGCGCCGCGGCGCCGACCGGCTCTTCCCGACTATCCGGATCACCAAGGCCGACGAAGAGGACATGGGCGAGGAAGGCGAGCAGAGCGAAGGGGTGGCTGCGCAGTAGGACCACGGCCCGTGTGCGCGCGGGCCCGGTTTTGTGGTCTGCCGAGGCCGGAATGCCGGAAACGAGTCGAGTTTCGGCATTCCGGTGCATGCAGATCGCCAAACTTGGCGCCGAACGGTCCATTCGGGCACGATGATGCGGCCGGATCGCTCGTTGGCCGCTCCGGATCATGCAGTTCGCACGGACTGGAACCTGCCCGAATGCCCCACACCATCTCACGCAAGGCGCCACACGTGCGGGCAGAACGCAGCGCTCGGCGTGCAACCAGGCGCCCGGGCGGCCCCCCGAACGCTTCGCGCCATCGCCCTCAGGCCGGCCACACGTGCTCCGAACGGTGGGACTGGGGCGGTCCGCGCCGGCCGGAAGCCGGCTGAGTGCTGCGTTCGGGGTCCTTCCGGCCCGCCTTGAACCCGGCCACACGCACCATTCGCGGTACCACTTGGCGGTCTGGATGCCTTCGAATGCTGCCGCGGGCTGTCGTGCCGGCTCGTATCTTGCGTTCACCTCTTGACATTCTGCGGGAATCGCACGGGGCATTTGGGCTATCGCGGCAGTTTCACTGGCCAGTACGATGCGCAGGATCGGGTGCTCGTCTGCGGGGACTATTCGTACGAGTACACGGCCAACGGAGAGCTGCTCACCAAGACTGGCCCTGAGGGCGCCACGACCTATACCTACGATGTGTTCGGGAACTTGCTTGCCCTGCAACCACCTGACGGGAAGCTGATCGAGTACATCGTTGACGCCCAGAACCGCCGGGTGGGCACGAAGGTGAACGGTGTGCTGGTACGGGCGTGGCTGTATGGGGGCC
>CAZJJT010000552.1:0-3410 GCA_964546395.1 uncultured Fibrobacterota bacterium | reverse complement strand
CGGCAGGTCTGATCAGGCCTTCTTGCAGCGGCCACAGGAAAACGCGATCCTGGGGTACATGGTCTGGTCGGAGGGAATAACGCACCAGGACCTTGCCACGTTGGTTGCTCAGTACTCACGCCTGGGAAGGCCTGTGGCAGTGCTGTCCAACGTTGACGACATACACACGAACCCGCAGGTGATGCAAACAAGGCGAGCAAGAGTTTATTCGGTCGAGGACAACTTTGCCGCCGGTGAGGCTGTCGGCCGTTTCCTTGTGGCACAGGGACACCGGCACGTAGCCTTCATTTCCCCGCATGCCGAGGCCGGGTGGGCCCGCAGCAGATTGGAGGGACTGACAGCGGCGTACACTTCCTTTGGCCTCGCCGACGGCGTGGTCCCGTTTACCCTCAAACAGGCCCGCTGGTCCCGCCGCTTGAGACGCAGAGACTTTGATTCCCAGACGCTGTCCCTGGCCGACAACCTGTCGGCTCCGCCGGGCACGGCGGACCGGGACATGGCCGAAGCCTTCTTCGAGGCAGTGCGTGACCTATCGAACCAGGTGAGGAGAAAGATGTTGAGTCAGAGCCTTCGGGTGGACCTCGAGCCGCTGCTGCGTGCAGCAGCTTCACAGCCCGCCATAACCGCCTGGGTCGGGGCCACCGACCCTGTGGCGCTTCACTGTCTGGCCTACGCCCGGGAATGCGGCAGAGCAGTGCCCGCCGATGTGTCAGTTGTCGGATTCGACGATAGCATGGACTCATTTCTCCAGAAGTTGACAAGCTACAATTTCAACGAGGCCGCGATCGTCCACGCCATGCTTGCGCATGTCCTGGGTGCGCCCGGCACGTGGGGCCCGCGTCGCGGCGGCGTGCCGGTCAGGATCGACGGGTTCCTGGTGGAGCGGGAGACGACGGGACAGGCGAGGGACACCGCCGATGAGCAGTAGCACACCAACGGTTCGGCCCGCCGCCTTCGCTCTCCCGCCGTTTCCCAAGAAGGGATGCCAGGAACTTTCGGCGCATCGCCATGGAAAGCGCGTTCGCAGTTGGGATCGATGACCTCCAGCACTTCAGCGGACTCCATGCTAAGCGATACGGCACTGCTCCTGGGCGCTACCGCAGGAGGCACATGCTATAGCCCATGGTGCCGACCTGTAGAGCAAGAGCCCGTATGCTCCGCATGGTCGAGTAGTCCGCCGCCTGGAATCTCCTGCGGCGCGGGCCGTATCTTGTTCAGGAGACGCGATTGCCGCGCCAGCCGACACTGTTGACTATACCTGGAGGGAACCGCCCTGTGATACGTACACTGCCTCTCGCTACGTGCCTCCTCTTCGTGGCGGTAATGCTTCTTCACTGCCACCAGGACAATGGCCCGAACGAGCCTGAGCCCGACGATACTGCAACGCAGTCGATCTCGCCCCAGGGTGGAACCTATGACTTTCCCGGGGGAATAACGCTCGACGTTCCGGCGGGAGCTGTCGGCGCGCCATGCCAAGTGACCGTCGAACTGCTCGAGGTACCTGTCATCGACACCATCGTGTCCCAGACCGGGATCACCGACAAGCGACTGCTTGCCGCGTTCGAGATGCGCCCCATCGGCCTCAGCTTCCTCGAGCCCCTTGAGGTCACCGTTCCCTCGCTCCCCCACAGCACCTACGGGCTTCCGTACCTGTTCACGGTCGATACGACGACCCGAGCCTGTTTACCCTCGGTGACCAGTCTGGTTTCCGACCCTGACAACGGAGTCGTCACCGCTACCGTGGCGGGATGCTCGACCTATGCCGTGGTCGATATTCTGGGCGTGCTCGACTCAACCGCCCTCACCAAGACCCTGCAGGCGGCCGGCTGCCGCGACCGCAGGGCCTCGACACAGGAGAGCTCGCGGCAGTCCATGTCGCAGCAAGGCACCGACCAGACTTGCGTGGTGTCGAAGGTGGACGGTTCCATCACCTACCACGACTGCAGGTTGTGTTAGTTTTCTGGGTGTAAATAGAGCTTCATGGGTGCAACCACTAGATTCTCAGGTGAGAGTTGTACAAATCTGAGAAGAATAGGAGGGTTACACCCATGAAGTCGTCGAATGATGTGCTTCGTCAGCAGTTGCATGCAATGGCTCGTTCGAAGGTGCGGGGCTGTTCGCAGCCCGGCACAGTGCTGTCACTCATCGAGGCCGAGATGCAGATGTTTCTGACACAGGTCCTCAACGAGAAATTACAGGAAGAGCAGGATGCGGTGCTTGCTCGTCCCCGCTACCAGCGTGGTGCCGGTGGTCGTTACCGCAACGGCTACAAGGCGGTGCGCTTGTCGGGGTTGTTGCGTGCGCTGCGCGTACGTCGCCCGGTACTGCGCCGCGGCACTCCGCGGTCGCCGGTGCTGAGTCTGTTGCGGCGCGTGGGCACCAGCATGCTGTCGCTTCTTGCCTCCCGTTTCTGGCTGCGGGGGACTTCCACTCGAGCGGTGGCCCAGGAGCTCAACGGGGTGTTCGGGACCAAGCTGTCGGCCTGCGATGTCTCGCGCTTCAGCCAGGAGTTGCTGCCGCAGTTGGAGGGGTGGTTGCAGCGTCCAATTGAGCAGCCTATCGCGTATCTGTACCTGGATGCGCTCTACCTGCCGGTGCGCAAGCCCGGCTTCACCACCAAGCAGGCGCTGCTCTGCGCCATCGGAATCGCCACCGATGGCAGCAAGCATGTGCTGGCCTTCATGCTGGGCGACCGAGAGAATCTGGACTCATGGAGCAGCCTGCTGGATGAGCTGCTCAAGCGTGGTCTGGACCGCTCAGCGCTACGGCTGGTTATCTCCGATGAGCACAAGGCCATCATCGGCGCGGTAGAACAACGCCTCGGGGTTGCCCATCAGCTTTGCCTGATACACAAGATGCGAAACGCCCTGGTGCGTGTCGCCTCCAAGCATCGCAAGGCCTTCTACGCCGACTTCAAGGCTGCCTTCTGGGCCAACGACAAGGACGAGGCGCTGCTGGCTCTGGGGCGTCTGGAGGCCCGGTGGGCGAAGGCCTACCCCAAGGCTACCGCCATCGCCAGCAACAACCCTGCGGCCTTCCTGCGCTTCATGGACCAGCCTCAGCAGTTGTGGACCATCCTGCGCTCTTCAAACTTCATCGAACGCTTCAACCGCGAGCTACGCCGAAGGCTGCGATCCGCCGGCACCATTCACAGCGAAGACGAGCTCTGGAAACTCGTCGCATCCGTCTCCATCGAACAGGAAAAGCGTTGGCTCAAACGCAAAGCCCATGCTGTCAAAGAACTCAAGGCTGCGGCCTAAAACACCGCTGATGTCCACTACCCATGAAGCTCAACTTTTACACCCAAAACCCTTGCATTATCCTCCCTGAACTCCTTGTCGGCCACTAGGTTGGCTGCGCCAATCCTAATCAGAAGGTCCAGCTTGTTGAGCATTTCTGTGTTGTCAGAA
>CAZJJT010000551.1:0-3417 GCA_964546395.1 uncultured Fibrobacterota bacterium | reverse complement strand
AGAACCACCCCTGCGTGATCCTCTGGTCGCTCGGCAACGAGTCGGGTTACGGACCCAACCATGACGGGATCGCGGGATGGATACGCGGCTACGACAACTCACGGCCGCTCCATTACGAAGGCGCGATGCACAAAGGATGGGACAAGGGGCACCTTGCCAGCGACATCGTGTGCCCCATGTATCCATCGGTCGATGCCATCGTGAAATGGGCGAAGACAACAAAGGACTCGCGGCCGCTCATCATGTGCGAGTACAGCCATGCGATGGGCAATTCGTGCGGCAACCTGAAAGAGTACTGGGATGCAATCAACACGCATCACGGACTGCAGGGCGGCTGTATCTGGGACTGGGTCGACCAGGGACTACGACGCACCGATGCTGACGGCAGGGAGTACTGGGCGTACGGCGGCGACTCCGGTGAAGATCCCCATGACCACAATTTCTGCTGCAACGGCATGGTCAACCCCGATCGCCGACCACACCCCGCCATGTGGGAGTTCAAGAAGCTGGCACAGCCGGTCAGCATGGCTGCTGTGAGCCTGAAGACCGGACGCATTCACATATGTAACAAACAATATTTCAGTGACTTAAGCTGGTTAGTCGGAACATGGGAAGTGGCTGTCGATGGGCGTGTAGTAACGCGGGGCAGACTCCCGAAGGCAGTTGCTTCACCGGGCAAGACCGGCGATGTGACGGTCCCGCTGAAACAGCCGAGGATGCTGCCGGGCCAGGAAGCGGTCCTCACGGTGAGGTTCAGTACCGCTCGTGAGTGTGCCTGGGCTCCCAAGGGTCACGAAGTGGCGTGGGAGCAATTCGTGCTTCCGTGGAAAGCCCCGAAGCGGGTTGCGCACGCGCCCGCATCCGCAACGGTGAGTGTCGAGCAGTCTGACGAGCTGTTTCGTGTCGCCGTTGGCGGCACAGTCGTCGTGCTGTCGAGGCGCGAGGGGACCCTCAGTGGACTATCGCTTGACAATGTGGACATCCTTGCGTCGGGGCCGAGGCTCAGCGTGTACCGCGCCGCAACCGACAATGACGGGTACCGGCACAACCCGACGCCGCTCAATCGGCCGTTGGGCCACTGGCTCCAGGCCGGTCTCGACAACCTCAAGCACCATGCAATTGCATCCGAGTGCCGCACGCTCAGAGACGGCAGTGTCGAGCTGCGCGTACACAGCGATGCGATAGGGTGCGAAGCACAGTACTGGTTCGACCGTCATACCCGCTACGTGGTGCGCCCCGACGGCAGCATCGAAGTCACCAACGAGGTCGAGATGGGCAGCGAGCTGCCGGAGCTGGCCAGGGTGGGAACGCGCCTGGCGCTTCGCGAGGGGTTTGAGCATGTGCAATGGTACGGGCGGGGACCGCACGAGAGTTACTGCGACCGCAAAGCCGGTGCGGCACTTGGGCGGCACTGCGCAACCGTCGATGAACTGTACTTCCCGTATGTCCTCCCGCAGGAGACCGGCAACCACACTGACGTGCGATGGTTCGTGATTGACAATGGGGAAGTCGGTTTGCGGGTGAGGGGCCTGCCGACAGTGGAGTTCTCGGCGCTTCACTACACGGCGCACGATCTCTACGGTGCGCGGCATATCAACGAACTCCACCGGCGCAAGGAGACGTTCCTGCACATCGATGTTCGCCAGCGCGGTCTGGGCGGTGCCTCGTGTGGTCCGGACACGCTGCCGCAGTACCGCCTGCTGCCGGGGAAGTACCGGCTGCGCTATGTGATGAGGGCCTGCCGGGTGTAGCCGGACCGCGAGTGTAGACAGCCCCCCCGCGGTGTCGTTGGTCTGGCTACTGCTTCAGCGTACTGAAGTACTCCTTCTTCTGCTCAGGCTTCTTGCCGAAGTTCCAGAAGTCGAAGACCTTCGGGACGTTGTAGCGAATGAGACTGATCATCTCCACCGCCTTCCCGGCCAGTTTTTCACGTTCATCTTTGTCAAGTTCACCTGCAACCTGTTCTGGATCAGCTAAATAGAACAGTGGGGCCGTCAGTGATGCCAGGTGCTCGTCGGTGCTTGAACTCCACTCCTCACCGTGAAGATGCATGCCGTACACGAAGCCCGTACACCACTGCCTGGCAGCTTCGCACTTCTCACTATCCTCTTCCTTATCAGTAAGATATGGCACGAATGTCCCAGCCCGCAGCGAGAAGAGTAGATCCTCGTAGGCAGACACCAGCAGCTCTACAAGCCTGCTGAACCATGGTCTCTTCGTGACTGGCCTGAGGTCTCCCCTACCCGAAAACAGGGCAGCGAGCCACTTGACCGGCGCAACCACTGTCGGACCACACAGGATCCCGCTCAACAGCCCATGGATTTCGCCTGGAGTGAGGTGTGCACGCCGGGATGTGCTGAGGATCGACCCAATTTCTTTGACATCAGTGAGATGTGACATATTGGCCTTCCCAGAGCGCAAGTGGCAATATGGAACACAGGTACAGGCATAGAAACTAGTATGTGAGAGTGTACTCTGGCAAGTGCTGCTGCACAGAGATGATGGTCTTGCTGGATGTGTGGCACCTCCGGTTACGACGGTGTCTCCTGCTGTTGCAGAGCTCCTGTCAACATAGGTTATCCACAATGTGTGCGCTTTCCGTCCATGTTGAGGACAGAGCGTGTTGCGTATCGCTGTTTGTGGATGATAGTATTTTGTTGGTGATTCATAATTCTGTACTGAGAGATGTTTGCTGCTATATAATGCTGTAGAACACTTGTCTAGTTGTGTCTATTCCGGAGTACATATGAGAGAACTGGCGGTGGTAGACCTTGATATTATCCACGATATGCCTGTCGGACCTGGCCAGCGGACAATTTTCCCCGTATGCGTTGAGCATTTTCGTGCGGTTGCACGCTGGGATTCGCCACGGATCCCTGCTGCGACGGTGTATTGGGTTGTCTACCTAAGTGATGGTTCCGGGAGGATCACTTCCGGGGCAGTTGCGATGGGTGAGATTCACAACGGGGAAGCTTGCTTCTGCAGTGAACCTGCACCGGTGCATGTCGAGCCGGCTCCAGGCAGTTGCCTGTGCGGCTGGGCTGTTGGTCTGAGTGGGAATGGTGTGGCTTCGTTCCTGCACGAGCTGGGTATTGGTTCATGTTCCGCGTTCGTGTCTATCATCGATAACTGCTTGATAGAGAGCATATTAGCGATGTGCCATACGCTGTGTGGTGCTGTGAGACACGTTTCGGATCTGGTCAGTGTATCTCATGCGGTCAAGGGGTGTTACGCGGCGATGTGTACGGTCGGTGTGGTTCGTTCTGCTTTCCAAGTCGTTGACTGTGATGGGTTTCGACGTCTTGATCGGCTCATGCGGCAGCGACTGGACGGGGAGCTGTCTGTAGACGAGATGGCTGGAGCGTATGGGTGCTCGCGGTCGCGGTTTCTCGCGGTGTTTCGTCAGCGGATGGGCCT
>CAZJJT010000550.1:0-3431 GCA_964546395.1 uncultured Fibrobacterota bacterium | reverse complement strand
AACCGGACCAGCACCCTCAGCGGGTCCCGGTCAACCCACATTCCGCGTACCGCACATCACGCATATCATCTAGCGGCGCACCACTCTCGCCGTCCGTATCCCGTTCACCGTACTGAGCCGCAGCACGTAGACACCCGCCGGGAGCGCCGTACCGCTCTGCGCGGCGCCGTCCCACACGTACTCGTGAGTCCCGCTCGAGAGCACCCCGCCGAACAACCGGCGTACCCGCCTGCCATCCGCACCAAACAGGTCGAGTGTCACCGGCCCGCGTTCACTCAGCACACAGGCAATGTTCACCGCACTCTGTCCCCATCCGCCGGACACACTGATACGCTCGCCGCGAAACGACGGCCTCGCGTGGTACTCCCCGCTCACGCCACTCCCCCCGCTTCCCACAACCGCCATCTCGCCCAGCATCCGCCGCGTACCCCACCCCTGCCGCGGCCCGGTAATCCACGACACCAGCAGTGTGTCTCCCTGCGCGCCGGCGCACACCGACGGAGGCACATCCGCACTGAGCGAGTCAGCGTTCATCCGGATCGCTGAGCCGATCTCCCCACCATCTGCTCCCACTCGCAGGTACTCCACCGCGCCCTCACCGTGGTTCACCCACACCACCGCCGCACTTGAGTCACCTGTTGCCGCCACCCGTGGCCCCTGCACCACCTGTGGGCTGCCAGTGTACAGCATCGGCTCGGCGAGTGCCGCTCCGCCCCGGAACGCACGTCCCACGATTCCCGCCGTTCCCCCGCCCTGGTACCAGCACACCAGCAGTGTCGAGTCCATGCGGCAGATATCGGGGTTGGATGCGTTGCTGGCAACCGTGTTCACCGCCTGCGGCGCCACCGAGATGTTGCCACCCGAGTTGGTTTCGAGCAGAAGTACGTTCGCTTCGACACGTATCACCGGGATCCCGCCGACGGTAACCGTGCGCGTGGTTACTGTCGTATAGGTGACCGCGAACCCGCCAGTGCCATTTGCCGTTACGCGCGGCCCCATTCCATTCGCCAGCTTGCGGTTGCCGACTATCGGCACACCGGCTTCAGAGAACAACTGGCAGTACACCTGAGAGCCGTCGCCCGCGCCGCTTCGGAAGTCTTCCCATACCACCAGCAGATTCCCGCTGTTGTGCGCCACTGACGCGCATCCGGGAACCGCTGCCGCATCCGTGAATGTGACCGTTGCGAGAGTCTGTTTCTGGGATGTGCTCCAGAGCCGCAGAGTCAGGTTGGTGTCGCTTGCACCCACCGTGTGGTACAGCACCGCGACATTCTGACCGACCGTTCCCACGTACGGCATGCCGCTCACCGGTGCGACGGGCACCCGGAAGCTCCCGGTGGGTGTGGCGAAGCGTGGTTCCTGCAGCACCAGTGTCATCGAGTCGGCCACTCCCTCGGTCCATGCCGACACGATCCCCGCACCGCCCGGCAGCAGCACACTTGCCGCGGTGCGCGGGTCGGCCCCATCTGCGGTCACCCGGTGTGCCGGAAGTGCCGGACTTCCGAACCGTTCCACAAACACCTGGTCGTTGTACGACCACGCTGCCAGCCGTCTGTTGCTGCCGTCCATGGCAATACCGATATGCTCCGCAGGGCATTTCACCGTGTCGCGGTACTGTGGGCTGTTTCCATACGACAGCGACCAGTTGATGTGGCACAAGCTGTCGGCGTACCATGCTGCAGCATACCCGCCTTTCAGACTCGCGCAGACTTCGAAGCGATCATGCGACACCGGAAACGGGGTGGGAGTCTGGGGATCGATAACGGTCTTTGACACGAGCCGCCCCAGCGAGTCAAGTTTGGCCAGCACGAGTCCCGCCGAGTCGTTGAACACGCCCACGGCGCCGCTCCAGCGTTCCACGGATGCGATCTTGACAGGCCACTCGTTCTCGATCCAGGGCGTAATGCCTTTCTGCGAGACAGTGGTGAAGCTGTTGGCCGACACGAGGTCGCTCCCCGTGGCACGCATCCCGCGCGACTCGATGCTCGTGGATTCGTTGTTGCCCCCCACCGATTCCTGATGGCAGAACAGGGCCGCGAGCCGTGCCGGTCCGGTGAACGCCAGCGAGTGCACCGTGTACTGGCCCACATCGACGGTGCCCACGTACTGCCAGTCACCACTCAGCACGGTATCCTGATAGACACGCAGGGTGCTGACTCGGTACGGGCTGTAGTCGGGTCCGGTCTCGGTCACGCCGACCACCAGATTCCGGTTGCGGCTGAGGGCCAGGTGCTGGCTGAAAACGTCGTACCCTGGCTCAAGGATAAGGTTGCTGTGGTCGGTGAACACTACACTGTCGCGTGCGGCAAGGTTCAGGCGGTAGCGCAGAATGTTGCAGTCAGAAGACGAACCGCCGAAATCCGTGGTGACGAAGTCGCCTGTCTCCGAGCCGGCAGTGTGTGCCGTGTACACCCCAAACACCGCACGCTCCTCGGTGCGCAACGCACCGTCGCTGTCGAATGCGATTCCCCGAAGGTCGTAGCTGTAACCAGGCACAACGTAACTCCGCACCGCATCCCACAGCACGGTGTAGTTGCCCACACTGTCGCAGAACACCACGGGGTCATCACCCGCCATGGTCGAGCCGTTGGCCAGGCTGCGGTAGTCCAACCGCGCGTCATCGAGCAACACCTGGCCGGAGATGGAAACAGCGATGGAGAACAGCATGACGGGTACGTGAGGCAGCGCGCGGTGCATAGTCGAGTCCTGTCGGTGGGAAAGAGCGAACGGAGGGAGCTGGAAAGGAGGAAAATAGACGCTGGGGGGAGGGGGGGGCGAGTGCGGAGTGGGTATTTTGCCGCAATGACGCTGTCTGCATTGTCTCGTACGTTGCGCTCGAGCCATCCGAAGGCGCTCAAACTGCTGGGGCTCGTTGCCGCGGCGATGCTGCTGGCGATGGCGCTGTACTGGACGAAGTGCCGCGTGGGGATCAACATCGCCCCCTCCCATAGCGTCAGCGGAATCGAGCCGTTCAAAACGCTGTACTGGATGGCGGTGAACAGAATTCCGTTCTAGACAGGCACCAGTACTGCGTACGGGGCAGAGTATCTTCCAGCGATTGCCGCAGCCCGTGTTGTTCAACAGGGAAGGGTGTGAAGATGGCAGAGCGTGTGAAGCAGACTGTGTCCACAAGTCCCTCGGGTGAATCGTTTCCCATTCCGTCGCCGGCGCAATACAGCGCTGAGATGAAGCGGCTGGAGAAGCTCTCCGCGACAGCGCGCAAGCAAGGCAAAGAGGTCGTCGTGGTGATGGGCGTCGGCTTCGTTGGTGCAGTCATGGCTGCAATCGTGGCGGACTCCCGTGACAAGCACGGCAAGCCCTGCAAGTTCGTAATCGGCTGCCAGCGGCCCAGCACGCGCAGCTACTGGAAGATTCCCATGCTCAACCGGGGCGAGTCACCAGTCAAAGCCGAGGATCCCGAAGTCGACGTG
>CAZJJT010000549.1:2231-3432 GCA_964546395.1 uncultured Fibrobacterota bacterium | reverse complement strand
TGTCGGTGAACGTTGTCGCATCGGTGAACCCGGCGGTGACCGTGGCAAGCAGCGAGGAGTCGTACGCGTTGAAGTTCATGTTCCACGACTTGGTCATCGTGGCCTCGAGTGCCAGCACTATCGCCGTGGCCTCTTCGGTGTACCCGAAGAGCGACAACCCCAGCGCCGGCGACAACCCGTCACGGGTGTAGAACTGGCTCAACTCGCCGGGCACGGCAGAGATGCCGCCGTAGTCCCACATCGCCGCCTTCAGCACCATCAGCAGTTTCCTTGCCAGTGACTCGACTGCGGAGCTTCCCCCAGCAGGTATCCGGGCACGGCTGAGCCAGTCGACCCAGAACGCACGTGCGGCGGCGTACAGTGTGGCAGCCGGGCGGTTGCGGTAGTTGGCATCGAACAACTGCCGAGCCTGTGCGGCACTGGTGGCGGCGCCAACTCGCGCAAGGTAGAGTGCGACGGTGAACGAATCGCCGGGTGCCAATGTTGAGTCGAACGCCAGGGCCGCATCAACCGTGCCCGGGCCGGCAGAAGACGCGTCGCTCAGCGTGCCGTCTGCCAGGTCGGCACGCGTGCCGGGGAATACGGCGCAGTGGTGTGAGGAGGAGGGCCTGTCCGCCCCCATCACCCACCACGCACTGCTGTCGCTCTTGAACGTGAGACAGTCGTGGGTCGCGTCGTACGCACAGGAGTTGGTCGCGCTGAACTGCTGCCAGTTGGTGGTCCAGGTGGTAAGCTCTCGACCACTGGGATTGACGGGAGCGTAGTGGATGAGTCGGAATGGCAGTGCCGTGGCCGACGTATTGCGTACGGTGAACATGCGTACGAGCATGCTGGTGTCGGCCCCTATAAAGTCCTGGGTGGTGAGAGAGACATTGGCTGCACTCATCACCGTTCTCAGGATGTTGCTGCCCTCCACCCACTCGCGCGAAACAGGCATCATGTCCATGGGCCAGACCGTGGTGCGCGTGGCGCCGCTGAGGTAGCTCACCACCGGCTGCATCGCATCCGAGAAGCACTGGGCACAGGGACTGTAGTTCGCGCGCGTTCGCAGCGGATCGGTCCCGCCGTTGCCGCTGTCAACGTAGTTGACCGCAAGTGTGGTCGTGCCGCCTATCACGCTGCGACCCGAAGCCGGTGCGCGGACCGTGGTGACGATGGGGAGACCGAAGAGGGTGGCGGTCTCAAACGCGACCACGTTACC
>CAZJJT010000549.1:0-2221 GCA_964546395.1 uncultured Fibrobacterota bacterium | reverse complement strand
CGCGATGAGACGGCCTTTGCTGTTGCCGAGGAGCAGCCACGAAATATCCGCTCCGCCTTCCGCGGGAGCGCGGTAGGTGTAGGCGCTCGGAAGTGAGACGAGCAGTACGAAGGCCACACATGTCTTGAGGGTGCCCATGATCCACGTTCTCCCGTTTGCGGTCGGTGAATCTGTGCGACAACTGCACTGGAACCTTTGTTTACAGTATGCGCATGTGTGGTTCTGACTGCGAGCGCACATTGGCTTCTGGTGCGCGAATCACTAAATCCACTAAAATCAGATTGCATCCTGTACGTGGACCAGGCTGTCCCTTCCGAAAACCCAGTCTGCCCTTCTTCTTGAGCGGCTCTGCTCTGTGGTAGTCGGGCCGACGGCCCAGGATACTTGTATCACTTGCGTTGTCTTCGACAGAGAATGTGCCTGAAGCGGTCTCACAGCAGAACCAGCCTTGCGCGAGCTATGCCCGGAACTGCGGAATGGTTGACTTCCCAGCCGAGATCAGTGGTACTTGGGGAGTAGCGGTGACGGTGCGACCCTACCGGGAATGGGCACTTTCGCACGAGCACTGACTCACACCGATGCAGGCGCCGGCCCGGCGGTGCCGCGCTCCTTGATATACCCATCCACTTCCACGACACAGTCACGTGCCGTGCGCGACAGTGGACGCCAGCCCGGGTTCACGATGAAATCGACCATGGCCTGGACCGCGGCGGTGCTGTTGAAGTTGTACGTGGTGAGATCGAACAGGTGCGCGCTGTAGCCATCGTCGAACCCGACAACCGACCGGTTCTCAGGCACCCGCAGCCCCTGTGCCTCGAGGCGCAGGATAGCGGCCATGGCGACCGTGTCGCTGGCAGCCACATAGGCGGTGATTTCGCTGCGCGGCTGAAGGCTGTCGACAGCCGGGGCCACAACCCTGGCGAGCGAGTCCGCGCCGTACCACTCCATCAGGTGCACCGAGAGGGCAGCTGACCTGCTCTCGCGGATGATGCGTGCCAGTTCGGCCTGCACCGTGTCGCGCTTGTCAAGCGCATCCGCCATCGACGCGGCAACGTCGCCGAGGAACCTGCCCGATTCGTCGTACAGCGGTCCGGGTGTCGGCTTGTCCACCAACACGTGCACCACCCCGTCCGCGAGTCCGGCCGAACGCCACGCCTGGCGAAGCCCGGCAAGACGGTTCTGCGACCACAGCTCGCCGGAGAACGGGTCCAGGTAGGCAACCCGGCGGTGTCCGAGCCGCAGCAGCATCCGGCCCACCGCCTCCCCTATGCCTGCCGAGTAGCCAATCGGGAAGATGCGCAGGTTCTTGCGCCGCGGCAGCCCTCGCCCCGACGCGTACAGGCCGTTCTCGTCCAGCACCACCACCGGCTTGCCGTACTTGAGCAGCAGGCGCAGGTACTGCGTCAGTCCCAGCCCTTCCAGCCCCCGCGTGAACACGACAAACCCGAGTACCGACTCCAGGTCGCGCGGCGAATATGGCGGCGCCTTGCCTGGGCCCCTGGGCTTCAGATCGGTGCCGGTGTAGCTGAAGAAGACGTTCGAGATAGCCAGGTTTGCCCGGATACAGGCACTCTCGAGACCCATGACCGTGTCCATGTGCCGGGTGTCGGGCATGATCGAGCTTCGGCTGAATCCAAACCTGTACACGAGGACCGTTCCAGACAGGCCCGGGCGTCGGTTGGTCGGCAGCACCCGGTACCGCCCGCCGTCGGGCACAACCACCGAACGGGCCACAAGCTGCTCCAGCGCCCTGCGCGCCGTGGCACGACCCACGCCGTAGGCAGTGCACAGCTGTTTCTGCAGCGGGAGCAGTTCGCCGGAACGGAAGTGCCCCGAGGCAATATCACGCTCCAGCCTGCGCACGGTGTCGGCCGCCGCCGTGCCGCTGTTTTCCGGCGCCGCGGCGCCCGGCTGCGTGGGCGCCGGCCCGACAAACAGACCGCTCCCCTGCCGCGCATGCAGCACGCCCTCGCGCCGCAGTTCACCGATCGCCTTCTGCACGGTGACATGGCACACCCCGGCCATGGCCGCAAGCCGCCTGACCGTGGGCAGCCGCTCGGCACCGGACTCCCGACGCTCCCGGACGCTGCCCAGGAGCGTGTTTCGGGCACGGTCCGCCGCCGTGAGTGCGCTGGCTTTCTCTGGGTACTTCACAATTTCACAATTTATACCATTTTCGCGGACTTTTCGCAGTATATTTATCGAGTATTGGCTAGCATTG
>CAZJJT010000548.1:981-3449 GCA_964546395.1 uncultured Fibrobacterota bacterium | reverse complement strand
CAGCAAGCCGACCTGCGAGGACAGGTTCCCGATGCGCACCGCGTTTGCTCCGATCCGGCCCCCGAGACTCAGCAGTGCAACCACCACGGTCCCCGCCAGCAGCATCGCCGGCAGTTCCGACAGCCACAGTTGCTGGCCGTACACGAGCACGCCCGGGACGACAGACTGGTGGCGCCAGCGACTCACTTGCCCTTCTTCCCCCGCCCGGGCCCTTCCACGATACCCAGTTGCTCCATGGGACGGAGCAGCTCCTGCAGTTCCGTAAGCTCCATCAGCGTCTGGTTGCGCCAGAGTGTCAGCTCGCGCAACTCGCGTTCCTGCTCGGCAATCCGCTGGTTCTGCCAGCGGATCACGAGCGCCAGCGACAGGAACCACCCGATCACAATGAACAGTAGAAACAGCGCCACCGGCACCGAGAGGCGCACGCCTGTCTTCCGCCGCATCCGCCGTCCGCTTCGCTGCAGCGCGCTCAGTATGCCCGGCCGCAGGAGCGACTCGGCATCCGGGAACACCGGGAACACGTTGCGGTACGCCATGAACGCATCACTTACCACCTTGTTGCGGAACACCAGTCGCAGTTCGCCGCCCTTGTCGCGTACCGCGTTCAGCAACTCGAGGAACATCGGCGGCGCAGTCTCGTCCACCAGTGTCACCTTCTCGAGGTCAACGGCAAGCTCCCGGTTCCCGTCCTGGATCAGTCCCACCATCTTCTCGCGGATATTCGGCACTTGCTCGCGGTGGAACGGCCCGGAAAGGCTGACCCACAGCAGGCGGCCGCGTGTTTCGATCGTGATGTCGAGCGCTTCAAACCGCATGGCTATCTCCTGCGGATCGCCCGGACTGTCATCCGCCCCATCAGACTCCACAGCGCGTTGCCGCCCAGTTCCACCGGCGCCGAGAATACGAGTGCCGTTCCCTGGTAGCCCTCCGACGGCGAGCCGACCGGGTAGCACAGCACACGGAGCGGTTTCTGGAACTGCAGCGTCACCCGTACCCCGCTCAGCCAGTCGTCCAGCGCCAGCTGCGTCACGTCATCCAGCGCCAGGTGCTCCCACACAAAGTCCTCCTGCGCTGTGCGCCCGCATGTCAGTCGCCCTTTCCCCACCGCGATACCGGGCAGTGCCAGGGTGAGTTCCGCGGCAAACGTGAAACGGTACGGTGCGATCGAGTTGTTCTCGAGCTGGTAGGCGAATGTCAGCTCGGCGCGGTCCTTCTCCAGCCCGAACACTTTCTCCATGTTGAGCGGGCAGTTGCGTTCGCCCTGCAGCAGCACACCCTGGCGCGCGAGCACTGCCTTGACACCGGTGGGCGTCTTATTCACCTTGTACTCGAACCATCCCCGTACGAAATCGCCCAGTTCCTGGTAGTGCCCGGCCAGGTCGGTGAGGTGGCTGTCGGGTGGGAGCAGGTGATCGACGAAGGCCATGCGCGTGTAGCCGGGGAGCACGACGTGCGGGGTCTGTGCCGGCTGCGGTTCGCTTGCGGCAAGGAGGTTGACACAGCGGCCGTAGAAGTCAAGTTCGTAGAGCCCGGCGCCGCTGCGGTGGTTGACATACGCGCGAAGCGCACGGTTGGCCATGATAATGCTCTTCGTGCCGTTGCGGAGCTGATCGGTAATGCGAATGACCCCGCCGCGCACGCGTGCCGGCTCGGGCAGACTCTTCTCGATCTCAATCAGCTTGCCGTATGTCCAGAACCGGTCGGCGAGGTGGGTGATACCGCTTTCGGGGGCGGGAAGGAACCGGTTGATATCCTGCACGAAGAACAGTTCGCGCGCCACCTTCTCGCCGCCGCGCTGTGTGACCATGGGCTCCACCTCATCGCACACTTCGAGCAGCCGACGGTGCAGCATGCCTGCCTGCGGGTGGGTGAACAGCCAGTTGCGGAACCCGAACAGATCGGCCCCTTCGCGGTTGATGTCCAGTGCGGTGGGGAAGTACTGCAGGCCAAGCGGCGGGTTCTCTCCCAGAAAATCTCCGTAGAGCACCGTGCGAAACCGCTCCTGCATCCTCCCGAGCGACCGCGCCGCCGAGCGCAGCCATCCGAGCGGATCGCCCTCCCCCTCGGCCTCCAGCGGAAGGAGGTAGTGCACACCGGCAAGAGCGGCCTGCTCCGGTGACGATTCGTCCATGGCGAACACGTTCTGCAGCCAGGCCGAAAGACTTGCCGGCACGTTGTACGCATGCATCGTGTGCGAGGGAAAGACGACGTTCCACGAGCCAAGATGCTCGGTGGCCCAGTACCCGCAGCGCTCGCGTGAACCGGCCGGCAGCAGGGCCGTCGAGACCACCAGGTAGTGGAGACCAAGCTCGCGCAGGGTCTCCACACTCAGGGGTTCGAAGTTCGAGAATGGCGGCACAAACCCGGCGGGGCTGTACCCCAGCAGGTCGCGCACCATGTCCACCGCGGTACGGATATTCGCCGCGGTCAGCCAGCTGGAAAAGCGCTTAGGCTGTCGAGGTTCCGTT
>CAZJJT010000548.1:0-971 GCA_964546395.1 uncultured Fibrobacterota bacterium | reverse complement strand
CCGGCGACAGACTGAGGAACGGCTCGGTGTACCCGTTCACCAGCCACTCGACGGCGCCGCGCTTCTGGTGCTCGCGCAACTCCGACAGCAGAAGCCCGTCCATGGCCTCAAGCACATACCCGGGCATCACAACGTTCAGCCGCAAACCGGTCGTCTTGGCCAGCAGCTCCGCCAACGCTCTGCCGCACGTGTCCGCGTTCGCCTTCAGCCGCTCACGCGCGTAGAGCTGATTTTTGAACGGATGGACCAGGAGAGCGAGATTTTGCAGTTTCATGCGGGCAGCGGCGGCCTCCAAAGGAAAACTATACCACCGCGGGCCGCCCGACGCAATGATTTGCTCCGGACCGCAACTACTTCTCAGCCACGTGCCGAACTGCGGAACTGCGAAGGCGAACTGCCGGTCATGCGGCGGAACAGCCGTGTAAAATAGGTGGGGCTCTGGATGCCCAACTCGTAGCAGATCTCGGCCACGGTCCGGTCGCTCTCGGCGAGCAGCTGCTGCGCGCGATCGATGCGGATCTGTGTAAGGTAGTCCATCAGTGACATGCCCGTGGTTTCCTTGAACACATGCGAGAGTCGGCTCGGACTGATAAACGCCGAGCGCGCCACGTCCTCCACCGACACCTCGCCCCCGTAGTGCTGCTCCAGATAGGCAATCGCGGCTTCGACCATGCTCTGGCGCCGGTCGAACTCATCACTGACCACCGGTGCCCCCGTCGCCTGCTCGTAGCTGCGGCAGACCAGCACGACCAACTGTACCAGCAGTGCCGTGCACAACGAACGGTATCCCTCACTGTGCCGTGCCAGCTCCCGCCGCATCGCGCTCAACAGGCCCGAGGCCGTCCGCTGCGGTGACGCGCCCAGGTGCAGCTTGTGCCTGAATTCACTCTCGCTGCGGAACAGCGGCTCGATCGTGAAGAACCGCATGAAACCACGCATCCGCTGCAGATCCGCAAGCTGCGGTGTCAGCA
>CAZJJT010000547.1:0-3456 GCA_964546395.1 uncultured Fibrobacterota bacterium | reverse complement strand
CTGTGTCCTGTGTCCTGTGTTCTGTGTCCTGTGTTCTGTGTCCTGTGTTCTGTGTCCTGTGTCCTATCTTCTGTCCCCCAGCTCCTCCACAAACCCCGCCGCCACGCACTCCGCCAGTCGCTCGAGCGTGACCCCGTGATCGATCTCACTCACACAGATACACTTGCTGCGCAGTGACTCCTCGTAGCGCTCCCGTACGTCCGGCGAGAGCCTCAGGTACTTCGGCAACTCGCGGAATGTGGGGCCGATGGGAATGGACCCATGCTGCAGCACGGACGTGTTGGTGCGTTTCTGCGCTGAGCCCATGAGCTTGCGCCCGCCAGCCATGATCTCTTCACGGTTGGGCGCGAGAAAACACGGCAGCTTGCCCTCTCGCCGCACCAGGGCGGCGTCAAGGTCACTGTCGTGCGTGTCGCAGGCGATACCCGCAAGCGCCAGCCCTGTCTTCAGGCACTGCGCAACCACCCGGTAGCTTTCGCGGATGCTCTTTCCGAACACGTCACTGTCCGCGGGAAACGCAATGCTGTAGGTGAGGTCCTGCGCATGCAGCACCGGCCTTCCGCCAGTGGGCCGCAGCACCCACTCCACTCCGTCACGCTGCAGAGCCTCTACATCGAGAATCCCCTGCACCTTCTGGGTACACCCAAGCGACACTGCGGGTGGGTCCCACGTGTACAGCCTGAGGTGCGCATTCCCATCGCGCGCGGTCAGCTCAAGCATGCGCGAATCCGCTGCCATGTGGGTGGCCCCCGTGGCGCTGTGCAGCGGAGTGATACGCAGTTGTGGTTGAGGTACCATGGCCCTGTGCACTGCAGAGAGTTGACGGAGCGCTGTTGCGGCAGGGATCGCAGCGGAAATTGCGGTGTCGTTTGGGCCGGACGGCCCGAACCGCAATTGCAGCGGAGAGCCCGGTGCCGCGGGCGCCGTATGCGCCCGCTTGCGGCAGCCGCCCGGATGCAGCTGCCGTGCATCACCAAAATACTCTCACAGCTTCAGGCAGACGTATTTTTCTGACCTTCACATTCGAAACACCATCTGGTGAGGGTACAGACGCATGGCCAACAGCAACGGCACTGGGAAAGTCGCAATCGGCATCGATCTCGGCGGAACCAACCTGAAGGGCGTGGTGATGGCGGAGGACGGCACGCAGCTGCATACGCACCGTGTGCCCACCGAGGCGAAGAAGGGCGGGACGCAGGTCCTGCGCAACATCGTGACACTGGTGGGGAAGCTCATCGATCTCAACGGCGGCAGCGACACCGTGCTGGGAATCGGCATGGGCACGCCGGGGTTTGTGGACAACGACGGTACGGTTCTGGGCGGGGCGGAGAATATCCCGGGGTGGAAGGGCAACAACATGTTCGCGCCGATTCGCGAGCGGTACGGCCTGGCCGCGACAGCGGGGAACGACGTGACCGTGGCGGCGCTCGCTGAAGCGAAGTTTGGTGCGGGCCGGGGGATCGCCAACATGGCCCTGCTCGCCCTCGGCACCGGAATCGGCGGCGGTATCGTGGTGAACGGCCACGTGTACAAGGGCACGCACGGGATGGCCGGTGAACTCGGACATATCCCTGTCGAGCGCGACGGGCTCCCCTGCACCTGCGGCCGCCGGGGGTGCGTCGAATCGTACGCGTCCGCCACCGGCATCGTTACCAACGCCATCGCGCTGTGCGCCGCCATGAGCGAACACGAGCGCACGCCCTTTGTCGACTTTGTCAACAAGCATGCCGACCGGCTCACCAGCAAGGCGGTCTACGATTACCTGGCGAAGGGTGATGCCGGCGCGCGCGCGGTGCACGAGTTCGTGTGCGACCGTCTCGCCCGGGCAGTCGGCGTGGTAATCGATACACTTGCCCCCGACCGCGTGGTGCTGGGCGGCGGCGTCATGCAGGCGGGGCAGGTGATTGTGGACGAAGTCGCGCGGCATGTTCCCAAGTACTGCTGGCCGAATATCTGCGAGCGCTGCGAAATCGTGCTCGCCGAGTGCGGTGATGCCGCCGGGGTGCTGGGTGCGGCAGCCCTGGTGTTCGACGAAATGGCGTAGCATGATTGTAGCCCAACCCCCCGCCCGTTCGGCTGCGTCGTCTACCCCCCACACTTGGGGGGTACACACGGATCATGGATGGCACACACTATGAGTACTCCTCTGAAGGGACGTGCCGCACAGCTTCGCAGGAGAATCGCCGAACTCGACGCTGCCTACTATGGTCGCGGCGAGTCGCTGGTGGGCGACCAGGAGTACGACGCGCTCTACCGGGAGCTGGTCGATCTGGAGACCGCACATCCTGAACTCGCCTCCCCCGACTCCCCCACCCGGCGCGTAGGTAACGACCTCACGAAGGAGTTTGCGAAGGTAGAACACTCGGTGCCCATGATGAGCATCGAGAACACGTACTCAGAGACCGAGCTGCGCGAGTGGCTCGAGCGGGTTGACAAGCTGCTCCCCGACGAGCCCGTCCGGTTCGTGGGCGAACTCAAGGTCGACGGGGTGGCTGCTGCCCTTCGCTACGCCGATGGAACGCTCAGGCTGGCAGCAACGCGCGGCAACGGCACGGTGGGCGACGATGTCACGGCCAACGTGCGCACAATCCGCGGTGTTCCGCTGCGGGTACAGGAGCGACAGCCCCTCGAGGTGCGCGGCGAAGTGTACATGAGCTACGCGGCGTTCGAGAAGCTGAACGCCGCCATCGTGGAAAGCGGCCAGAAGGCGATGCAGAACCCGCGCAACACGACATCGGGCACGCTCAAACTGCAGGACCCGCGTGAGGTCGCCCGGCGGGGCTTGAGCGTAGTGGCCCATTCGGCCCTGGGCGAGAGCATGGCTGTCAGCCACCGCGCAAACCTCGAGCGCATGGCGGAACTCGGCTTCCCCGTGGTCACGCACTCCAAGCACCTGAAGTCCGCCGATGAAGTTCTCGCGTTCATCTCCGCCTGGCAGACGAAGCGCCACGATCTGCCGTTTCCGGTGGACGGGGTGGTGGTGAAAGTAGACAGTATCGACCAGCAGCACCGCATGGGCGCCACGGCCAAGTGTCCTCGCTGGGTGATTGCCTTCAAGTACCAGTCGGAGAAGGCGGTGACGCAGCTGCTCGCAATCGATGCGCAGGTGGGGCGAACCGGTGTAGTGACACCGGTGGCACGGATGGAGCCGGTGTTCCTGGCGGGTAGCACGGTGAGCAACGCTACACTGCACAACTACGATGAGGTGGCGCGCCTGGACGCGCGCGTGGGCGACTTCGTTGAGATCGAGAAGGGCGGCGAGATAATCCCGAAGGTGGTGCGCGTGGTCACCGAGAAGCGTCCAGGCAGCACCGCTCCGTTCGTCCCGCCCGCTGCGTGCCCGGTGTGCGGCACCGCCGTCCTCCGCGACGAGGAGGAGGTGGCCATCTACTGTCCGAACGTCGGCTGTCCAGGACGCCGACTGGAAGGGCTGGTGCACTTTGCGTCGCGTGGCGC
>CAZJJT010000546.1:0-3467 GCA_964546395.1 uncultured Fibrobacterota bacterium | reverse complement strand
TCCCCCCCCCGTGTCTGTCCGGCGTTCACCACTGAGCCACTTCTCAGCATACTGTACTATCGCACCTGTCAATGCCCAGTTCAGTGGACATGCATCTGATTCCGTTGGACTATTATCTTATGAAATATGATGTACCTCGACGAGCACTACGAGACCGCCACGGGCATCTGCGTGCACCGCATCGGAGCGGACGTCGTCGAACCGCCGGGGTTCACCATCGATCGCCCCCGTGGTTCCGGCGACTACGACTTCCTGTACTTCACCACGCCGGTGCGAATCCTGGTCGATCGGGCCCGGGTGGAGACGCGCCCCGGGGCCGTGGTCCTCTACAGCCCCGACTCGCCGCAGTGGTACACCGGCGGGGCGCGCTCGTTCCACCACGACTGGTTCCATTTCGACGGGGGGAAGGCGGCGGAGGCAGTCGCGGGTTGCGGTGTGCCCACCGACCGGGTACTGTACCCGCGCTCACCTCAGTTCGTCAGCGATACGGTGCGGGCGATGTGCCTGGAGGTGATCCAGAAACCGCCCTGCTGGGACCGCGCCGTCGCAGCCCATGTGAATACGCTTCTCGTGCAGCTCCGCCGCCACCTCGACCCGGTTGGACAGCCGGGCCGCGCCACGAGCAACGCACTCGTTCACCACCGCATACGGGACGCGCGCCTGGCGGTGCTGGGGGCCCCCGAGGGGCGCTGGACGGTGGGACAGATGGCGAAGCGGTGTTTTCTCAGCCGCGCCCGCTTCTCGGCGCTGTACAGGGAGCAGTTCGGTGTGAGCCCTATCGAGGATGTGATCCGTATCCGATTGCAGCGCGCCCGCTGGCTGATAGAGAACAGCACGATGGCGGTCAAGGAGGTCGCCCAGCGGGTTGGCTTCGAGGACCCGGCCTACTTCAACCGATTGTTCGCCAAGCGCATGGGTGTCACACCGGGGAAGTACCGATAGGGGCCCGCACCGTCCCCGCCTCTAGGGACGGGGCAGCAGTGACACGCGCAGGAAGAGGTAGGGGCTGCTGTAGTAGTCGAGTTCCTCGCGCATTTCGCCCAGCGAAGCGGCCGCGCTGAGTTGGCCAAGGTCGGAATCGGTGCGGGCGCCCACTCCACCCTCCACGAGCACGCGCTGCCTGATCGGGATCCACAGCCCTGCCGACAGGTCGAGCTGCAGGTCGACGCCACCGTACCCGCCGTACTCGCTGAAGTCTTCTCTGAGGATGACGCCTGTGCCGAGGCGTCCGGCAAGCACGCGCAGCAGGTGGAGTCGCCAGACACCGCGGGATACGCCGATGAGCGAATTCGTGCGGGATGTCCGCTCGGTGTGGCCGTAGCTGTACGCCCCGTCGCGTTCCCACCGGATGAGTTGGTGGGTCGTCTGGTCACGCCACGAGGCTCCTATCTGCAGCGAAAGCTCTTCCAGCAGCACCGCCGCGCGCAGCCACCCGAGCCGTGTCCTGACGTTCAGGGCGGTGCGCAGCACGTCGGTCTCCCCGTAGGCGGCACGAAGTGCGACGCCGGCCAGTCGCAGGTCGTAGCCACGAAAGAACGTGGTCGGGCCCACGGTGGTTTCCCTGTCGTACCAGACGTCTATGTCTTCACGGTAGCGCAGTCTGGTCTCGGAGCTGCCCGCGTTGCCGCGGACCTCGAAGAGCAGTGAGCGGTCGCGCGAGCGGGTCGTGAACCAGTACCACCGGCCCATCCGCGCATCAAGATCGAGTGCATAGTCGCCAGCGCCATACTCGGTGTACGAAGCGACGCTGACGCCGTACTCGTCGCAGTCGGGGCAGTAGTCGTAGGTGCTCCAGTAGCTGAACCCATCGGGGAACCCCAGGCATACGGCCGCCGAGTACAGGAGTGCGCCGTTGCGCCGGGTGACGAGCCCGTCAAGTGCCCCCGAAATGGAGCTGTTCTCGTAGGCGTAGAGACCCACCATCAGGTGTTCGCTGACCACCTCGGGGACTTCAGGGCAGCTACCCGCCCAGCAGCCGTCGTATTCGACACGCGAATGCTCGGAAGCGCTGACTCTGCGACTGCGGTCGAACCCGAGTGAGGCTGTCATGGTGTGTCTGAGCATCGCCGCCGTGTGGCTCAGTGTGTTCGCCGAGGGTTCCACTGTCCGGTCGTTGAACAGAAGTGCGCCGGTCCAGTTGATGCCGCCGAAGGCGAGCGAGGGTGCACAGGCATCGAAGCGTATCTCCACGCCGCTGGACGGGACCGCTGTGGCCCCGAGGACGGCCACAGGGAGTCGGGTCTGCCTGTTCGCGGTCACGTACCAGTCGGGAAGCACCTGGCCGGCGGCACTGGACGCGACAGCCAGGACAATCAACGGGAGCGGACCACGGCGTACCATCCGTCTGCTCACGGTTGGGTGGTGAACGTGATGTGTGAGCGCCGATCGAGGCGAACGCCGAACAGGTCGGTGACAGTCGTATCCACGGTGAGCGCGTAACCCGTGTCGGCCACCAGAACGGCATGTGACACCGAGTACTCGTAGCACGAATCGATTTCACGGTACGATGATACTGCCAGCGAGTCGAGTGCGGGAATCGACGAGATCCCGGCGAGCAGCGACATTGTGTCGATCGGTGCGGTAAACCGCAGCTCGATCTCGGCCGCCGTGGGCACGTGCACCTGGCCGTCATACGGGGCATGGGACACGACGCTCAGCGGCCGGGTGCAAAACGCGAGTTCGGTGGTGTCGCCCGCGAACCCGCCGGCGGTCCGGTACCCGGGGGAGAGAACAATGGTGTAGCGGGTGTCGGAGCGAAGCGGCTGCTGGGGCACAAGCAGGAGAGCGTCACCGCTGTACCCGTAGATCCACTCGAACGTGAAGGGGGTGGCCGGGTCGAGGGAAGCGCGGGACTCGACACTGGCGCGGTCCATCGCGGTGCGAAATGTCAGTTGGGGACGGCACGCGACCCTCGCCAGCACGGTCGTGTCGCGCGGCGACACCGCGGAGAGCATGGGGTTGGCGCGGACCGGGGTGCGGGGTGGGGTCGAAGAAGTAGTGAACACGTTGCGGACATTGGCAGCAAGTGCTTCTCCGTACGCGCCGATTGCGCCGGAGTCCACGGAGACCGTGCAGGCGGCGAGCGCCGGCAGCGGGCTGTGGTGAATGGTGACACTCGTGTATCCGTAGTTGAACACGGGAAGCAGGGCCGCCAGTGCCGGTGCGATGTGCAGTGCAGAGAGGAAGCGGGCCGAGTCGAGCACGAAGGTGGAGGTGAACACGATCGGCGTGTCGACCGCGACGTCCACGGCGCCGCCGAGCGGATGGGACATTCGCAGTTGCAGCGAGACCGTGCTGAACGACCACGACACGGCTCCCGCGATAGTGTCCCCGTCCTGAGTCACCACACCGCTGTCGATCACGATCGTGTACTGCCGGGAGGCGAGCAGCGCCGTTCCCGGGGTGACGACGAGGCGGTCCATGGTGGCGTACGAGTCGTACCAGGTGAAGTTGGGGGTGATTGGCGG
>CAZJJT010000545.1:0-3473 GCA_964546395.1 uncultured Fibrobacterota bacterium | reverse complement strand
AGGACCGTCAGGCCGTCGTACCGCTCGCCGGTGCGCAGCAGGAACCGAAGGATGGGCGCATCATACACCACCGCCTGCACATCGTCGTCGGCCAATGCCGTGAGTGCTTCCTCCGCGCCGCCGTACGCGCGGCTGCGCACACCCGCGGCATCGAGATAGCGCTGGGCGGTGGAGGAAGCGACCGTGGCCACGCGCACATGCGGCAGGTCCCTGGCGCCGCTCACCGACGTGTCGAGGTGGGAGACGGTGAGTGCTGCCGATATCGTGGCGGTGAACGTGGAAATCGTTATGATTGCCGCAAACATCCATACGAGCCCGAGCACTCTTCCCCGGAACGTGATTGGGAACTTGTCGCCGTAGCCCACCGTGGTCATGGTGACCGCCGACCACCAGAACCCCGAGCCGATCCCGTTGAGTGGTGAGCCACCGAACTGGGCCGCGTTGGCACGCCGTTCGGCAAGCCAGATAAGCACCCCCACCACCAGGAGCAGCAGCGAGAGTGCGCCGACGGCACGGAGGAACGTCGGGGAAAGCAGTCTGCGGAAGAACCCGAGCCACGAGCCGCCGCCCTTGCGTACGGCGATACCGAGACCCGAGGAGACATAGGGCTGGGAGAAATCAAAACGCTCTTCGCGCTCCGCGGTAACGGTGAGAGCCGCGACGGCCGCATCGACCCGTCCCGACTCCAGCATGGCGAGCATCGTGTCCAGCTCAACTTCCTGCAGCCGGTACGACACCCTCAGCGAATCGGCGACGCGCCGCCACAGTTCGATGCTCAGCCCGGTCCACCGCCCGTCCGCGGCCTTCATCGCAAACGGTGGCGCGTCCTTGGTGGCGACGAGGAGGGTGTCATTGGTGCGTCCCGCAGCGGCACACGCACCCAGAGAGACGGTGAAGACGGCAGCCAGGAGCGTTATGGTTCGCATGGGCACGTACCTCTCTGCTGTACTGGTGGGCTATCTGGACCAATATACAGAGGTGACGTGGAAACACGCAGTTGCGGCAGGGGCGACAGAGGGTGGCGGCGGGAACGGCAGTCACGCCGCCAGTGTGTGCCAACCCAATCCGCCGGTAGCGGAAGCAGGGCGGCACACACCGACGGGACGGAAGCCCGGCGGAGAACCGACGGTGCAGCTGCGGCAGCAGCCTGGTTGCACCGGGCCGCCCACACGGCACTCTCCCCCTGAGGCCAACGCACTTTGAGCTATTTTCTCTCTCTATGGGCCACAAGATCGTTCTCACGTGCGACCGCACCATGGCCAGCAGCTACCACGGCCTGATGTTCCTGGGGTTCAGCGCCTGCCTTCCCCAGGGCACGCTCCCCGACTGGTTGTACTACCCGCTGTTGTGTCCCAACGGTGAAGCCGACCGCGAGGGGCGTCTGCGGTTCGCCAACTACGGCATGCGCAAGGTTGAGGCGGCACTGCTGGCAAACGGGTTTGCCCGCGAAGACATAGTCGTTGCACACCCCGAACACCTTCACAAGGTTCTCGACGGCGACACGAAGATCCTCGGCATCACCTCCAACGACCCGCTCGGGATCGGGCCGGCGACGTCCACGTTTGTCGAACTGTGGGGCGGTGAGGGGCGGATGGCGGTGAAGCTGCGCGAACTGCTCAACAGCCCGGTCGTGCGGAAGCACAAGCCATTCACGGTACTGGGCGGGCCAGGCGCATGGCAGCTGAGCGTGCACCCCGAGAAACGCGTCGAGCTGGGAATCGACTGCGTGGTGGTGGGTGAAGGTGAAGTGAGTGCGCCGAAGCTGTTCCGGCAGGCGCTCAGCGGCAACCGCGAAGAAATCCCGGCAGTGGTGTCAGGCGAGTTCGCGCCGGATGAGCAGATCGCCGATATCGTGGGCGGCACCACAATCGGCATCATCGAGGCCACGCGCGGCTGTGCGCGGAGCTGTGCGTTCTGTGTACCAACCGTACGCAAGATCCGGTCGCGGCCGCTGGAGAATATCCTCCACGAGGTGCAGGTTACTATCGATGCCGGGAATACGGGGATTATCCTGCACGGCGAAGATATCCTGCTCTACAAATCCGACGGACTGAAAGTCAACCCGGACGCAGTGGTGGAGCTGTTCGACCGGGTCTACCACGCCCCGGGCGTGAAGTGGGTAGGCGCCAGTCACGCCTCGCTGTCTTCGGGGGTAAGTGCCCCGGAAGCCGTGCGCGGCCTGGCGAAGGCGACCGACCTGGGGACGGGTGGACAGCCGATCAACTACTTCCAGGTGGGGGTCGAGACCGCCAGCCCAAAGCTGATCGCGCGCCACATGAAGGGCAAAGCGTATCCGTACAAACCCGAAGACTGGCCGCGTGTGGTGAAAGACGCGTTCGCGCTGTACCACGACAACAAGATCGGGTGCTGCTCGACCGTGATTATGGGTCTGCCGGGCGAAGAGCCCGAGGATGTCCAGATGACCACGGAACTCATCCGCTCGCTGCGGCCGTATCACAGTATCGTGGTTCCGCTGCTGTTCACGCCCATGCAGACCACGCGCCTGGAGTACGCCACGGCGCTGCGCAAGGACGACCTTCAGGCGCACCACTACGAACTGCTCACCGCCTGCTGGGAGCACAACCTGGCCTGGTTCCCCAGGATCTGGGAGCTGTACGGCCGCGACAGCAGCCTGTTCCTCAAGGCGGTGGCCGCACTCGCGCTGGCACTGGGCATCCCGCCTATCAAGCGGAAGATGTACCGCGTGGCGCGGAAGCACGGTGTGCACGTGTAGGTCGTGCCCGACCAACGTCCTTTACACCCTCCCCGTTGCGTGGTATACTGGACGTGGCTGATACCACCCCTTCGACCTCAGGGAGAGGAGCACTTGTGAACCGACCGAACCCCGTGTGCATGCTGTGCGCAGCTGTGGCAGTGACCGTGCTCGCCGGTTCGGTGTCGGCAGCCACTATCACCCTCGACCCCGGTACCAGGTACCAGACAGTTGATGGGTTCGGGGGAACCAGTTCACGGATACGTCCGTGGTCCTACAAGGTCGGGCCATTCTACTACACAGTCGACCTCGACTCCGCCGGTTTCTACGACTCCATCGCCAATGACATGCAGATCTACCGCAGCTACATCCCGGCCATGCAGGCCAGCGAAGGCGCGCCGTACGAGGATGTCGACTTCAGCTATGAGATCAAGCTTCACCAGCATGGTATCAACCGCTTCTTCGCAAGCTGCTTCAGCCCGCCGGGATGGATGAAGAGCAACGGCAGTGAGAGCAACGGCGGAGCGCTCCTCCCCCAGTACTACGACGACTTCGCCCGGTTGTGCGCCGAATACGCGCGCCAGTTCAAAGCCGCGGTCGGCATCGACCTCTACGGTATCAGCCTCCAGAACGAGCCGCTGTTCTCCGAGCCGTACGCATCGTGCGTGTATACCAACGCGACCTACCGCGACCTGGTGAAGGTCGCCGGACCCATCATCGCACAGGCGCTTCCGACCAACACGTTCATCGGCGCCGAGGA
>CAZJJT010000544.1:0-3475 GCA_964546395.1 uncultured Fibrobacterota bacterium | reverse complement strand
AGAAGGGATACCCGGCTTCGGGACTCGCCGACAACTACCTGCGGGTGCAGACCAACATGCGCTGGCAGCCGGGCGAGTGGCTCGAGGCCGAGATAGGACAGGCTATGCCGGCAAGGAAGAACTGCTGCATGGCAGCGGCTGCATGGGCTCCGGACCACACTCGCGCGGAGGCGCAGCGCATATGAGTCTGTTCGATCGACTGAAGGAGGGACTCCGGCGGACCCGCGAGCAACTCAGCGGCCCGCTCGGCGTGGCAAGTGTCGAGGCGCCGGACGAGCGCGCGCTCGAGCGTATCGAGGAAGCGCTTCTGGGGGCCGACATGGGTGTGGAGAGCGCCGAAGAGGTGGTGGAGGTGCTCAGGGAGGAGATCGGTCGCGGGGAGGTACGGAACCACGCGCAACTCGTGCGCCGCCTGAAGGAGGTGCTTGTCTCGCAAATGAGTGCCAGCGCCGAGCCCGAAGATTTCCCGCCGAAGCCGTGGGTGGTGCTGGTGGTGGGGGTCAACGGTGTGGGCAAGACCACTACTATCGGCAAATTGGCGTACGAGTACCGCAGTGAGGGCAAGAAGGTGATGCTTGCCGCGGCGGACACGTTCCGAGCCGGCGCGGTGGAGCAGTTGCGTATCTGGGCCGAACGGACCGGGTGTGAGTTCGTGGCCCAGCAGCCTGGGGCCGACCCCGCGTCGGTGGCGTACGACGCGCTCGAAGCCGCGAAGGCGCGCGGCACTGATGTGCTCCTGGTCGACACTGCCGGCCGCCTTCACAGCAAAGACAATCTCATGCAGGAGCTCCAGAAGGTCGCCCGCGTCGTGCAACGCAACACACCACACGCGCCGAACGAAGTGTTGCTCGTGGTGGACGGGTCGACCGGGCAGAACGCAATCGCGCAGGCGCGGGCGTTCCACAAGGCTCTCGGGCTCAGCGGTATCGTAGTCACCAAGCTCGACGGGACCGCAAGGGGTGGAGCGGTACTGACAATTACCCGGACGCTCGGCGTGCCGGTAGTGCGCGTGGGTGTCGGCGAAGCCGTCGAGGACCTTCAGCGGTTCGACGCCGGCGCGTATGTTGATGCGATGGTGGGGGATCCCGAAGGGTAGGGGAACTCAGCCCATGCGAGAGCTCAGCTCACGCGAAGGCGACATGCGCGGCACCCGGTCGAGACCACGCACATGACGTTCGTAGCCTGCCCGTGCGATCATGGCGGCGTTGTCGGTGCAGAGCGAGGGAGAAGGGAGCAGCAGGCGCTTCCCGAAGGACTCCTGGAGCGCGGCCCGCAAGGCGCCATTCGCCGCAACGCCGCCGGAGCAAATCACCGAACCGAACCCATGGCGGTCGGCCGCACGAAGGGTGGTGCTCACCAGTGAAGACACCACGGCTTTCTGGAATGCCGCACATATCGAGGGACGCTGGTGGGCGAGTTGCTCTGCTGAGAGTTTCCCGACATGGTACTTCACCGCGGTCTTGAGACCCGAAAAACTGAAATCGAGGCTGTCTCCGGAGGAACGGTGGACCGGGAACGACAGCGGGTGCCCGGTCCCGCTCTTCCTCGCCGCTTCATCTATCGCCCTTCCCGCTGGATACGCAAACCCGAGCAGCGTGCCCACCTTGTCGAACGCTTCCCCCGCCGCGTCATCGACTGTCCGCCCAATGCACTCGTATGTACCGATGTCCCGTACAAGGTACAACGCGGTGTGCCCGCCCGAGACCACCAGCGCGAGGAGCGGGAACTGCGCCAGAGGCCCATGCTCGATGAGCGCCGCGCAGATGTGGCCTTCGAGGTGGTGTACCCCGACGACGGGCATGCGGTGGGCGACCGACAGGCCGCAGGCGAAGCTGACACCGACGAGGAGCGCACCGGCCAGGCCGGGAGAGTCGGTTGTCGCCACCAGGCCGATCTGGTCAAGTCGCACCCCGGAGTCGGCAAGTACCTGCGCGCAGAGGCGGTCGAGCTTGCCCACGTGGGCCCGTGAGGCGAGTTCGGGAACGACCCCGCCGTAGGCGGAGTGGTCGAGCTGGCTGTACGTGTGGCCTGCGACCAGTTCGCTGTCGCGCAGCAGCGCCACCGACGTCTCGTCGCAGGATGTCTCTATCCCGAGTGTGTACAGCTGGCTGCTCATGTGGGCCGAAAATACGTGGTCCACCAAGGTATTTTCATGCAACACCCACGGAGAGCCATGGACCGCTCGAGCAGCGAACCGTACAGAGTGCTGGTGGTTGACGACGAACCGCTGGCCCGCAGCGTGCTTCGTGGCGCGCTCGAGGGCGGCGGGTTCGAGGTGTGCGAGGCCCCCGACGGTAGGGAAGCGCTGGAGCGCGTCGCGGAGTGGACACCACACATGGTGGTGTCGGATATCCAGATGCCCGTGGTGGACGGTTTCGAGCTTCTCGAGCTGCTCCGCGGCCAGTACCCCGCAGTGCGCCGGGTCCTGATCACTTCGGGGGGTATCGACGAACGCATAGCGCTGATGAGGGAACACGGGATAGGCAACGTGATTCCCAAGGGGGGGCTGGACAGGGGGGAGATCTGCGCCTATCTGCGCGCGCTGCTGACCGGTGACATATTCGGACTCGAGCGCCATTTCCCCGGTGCAGAGGTGAAACGGGGGAGCGTGCGTACGCCCGAGGAAGCGCGGACGGTGTGCGCGAAAGTGGCGGAGGGGCTCAATGCGCGGGATCCGCTGGTGATGGAGATGGCGGTGGACGAATTGGTGTCGAACGCGGTGTTCCACGGCGTCCTTCACGGGACCCCGCGCAGCCGCTGGCACGAAGGCTACCGACTGGAAGAGTCGCAGTCCGTGCGGGTCTGCTGGGCCCGAGACGAGCACAAGGTGGGCGTGTCGGTCACTGACCCCATTGGGAGACTCAGAAGGGACGATGTGTTGAAGTGGCTTGACCTACCCCTCCAGGAGCGCCACGGCGGTGAGGAGCACGGACGTGGCCTCCTGCTTGTGCGACGGATCATCGACCGGTTCATTGTCAACATCGACCCCGGAACATGCACAGAGTGCATAGTTATGCAGTACCACCAGCCAGTCGGCAATGGCCATGATAAGCCATTGCTGGTACACGAGTTATGACTTCCATCGGTGGGTGCGAACGCGTGCCGCAAAAAACATTGCATTCCATCAGGTGCTGGTGTATATTGCTTGAGTAGTATGCTGTGCCGGAAAGGGCTGGCGGTACCATGAAGATTCTGCGGACAACAGTACTGGTAGTCGTTGCATTGAGTGCTGGTGCGATGGCTGCGCAGTCCGTATCGGTCGACACGAGCGGCTCCACGAAGTCGCAGGTGGTGGTGCAGCAACCCCTGAAGAAGCAGGTGGTGGTTCCCAAGCCGAAGACCAACTGGTCCAAGCTGAAAGAGCTGTTCATGTAGATACTGTCCTGTGCCGGACAACAAGAGAGGGCGGTCACTGCGGTGACCGCCCTCTCTTGTTGTGGAGCGACACCTCTCGTATCTACTCTTCCATGTCCTC
>CAZJJT010000543.1:0-3498 GCA_964546395.1 uncultured Fibrobacterota bacterium | reverse complement strand
ATGGACACGCTCCTCGACATCGGTGTCGGCCAGATCCCCTCAGGCAGCCTGATCGCGCAGCTTCACCGTGACGTGCGCGAGTGGTGCGCGAAGGACGGTGACTGGGAGAAGACCTACGAGCGCATCGACAAGAAGTACGGCTACAGCATCTACGGCGGCAACTGCCACATCATCCCCAACCACGCGATTATGGTGATGGCGTGGTGCTACGCACCGGATGATTTCCAGATGTCGCAGGCGATTATCAACACGGCGGGATGGGACACCGACTGCAACGCGGCCAACGTGGGCTCGGTGATGGGAGTGAAGGTCGGTCTGGAGGGTATCAATGCGCAGTACGATTTCCAGGGCCCGACAGCCGACCGGGTGATTCTGCCCACCGCCGACGGAACTCGCAGCGTGTCGGACTGCCTGAACGAAGCGCTGGCTATCGCGCGGATGGGCCGGAAGGTGATGGGGTGGGATGCTGCGCCAGTGCCGAAGGGCGGTGCGGTGTTCCATTTCTCGCAGCCCGGTGCGCTGCATGGGTTCATGAGCGAGGACAAGGCGTTTCTCACGCGCAACGGTGCATCGGTGTCCAACGTGGCACGTGACGACGGCGGTCGAGGGATGCGTGTGGAGGCAGTCGACCTGTGCCGCGGCAAGCCGGCGCGTATCTCGACTCCGGTGATGCCGGAGTACGGCACGGGCGGCGGATATGGCGCGATGGGTACCCCGCGACTCTACTCGGGCATGACGGTCGATGCCGATCTGTCGGTTGCGGAAGTCTCGGGCAGTGTCAGCGTGCGGCTGTTCGTGCGCACGTACGACGACGTGTGCCGCAGCGCCAACGTTCTGCACTACGGTCCGGAGGCAACGGTGACTGCCGGCAAGCAGCTGCATCTCGTGCTCACCGTCCCCGATACCAGGGGGCTCCCGGTCTGCGACGTGGGGCTCGAGGCAACGGGCACCGACCATGCCTGCGCCACACTCCTGGTCGACCGTATGGACTTCGGCGGCACACCCGATTTTGCGATTGCCGGCATGATACCGTCGCTGGAAAACGGGGTGCGGCCGGGGTGGATCAACGATGTCGACAACATGCACGGGTTTGTGATGCACTACCGCTACCCCGAGATCCAGGGGTTCGGCCGCAACGTGGGCCGCGGTCACCTGGCGGTCGGCACCACCGACTGGCGCGACTACGCGTTCGAAACCGATCTGGTGATCCACTGCGCCGACCAGGCCGGGGTGATGGTGCGTTACCAGGGCCTGCGCCGCTATATCGCGCTTGTCAAGACACAGACTTCGCTGAAACTGGTCCGCGTCTGCTACGAAGAGACGGTGCTTGCCGAGAAGCAGCTCGTGTGGGAAGTGGACGAACTGCACACGGTGAAAGTCGTGGCGAAGGGGCCGCGGATCGAGGCGCACGTGGACGGGAAGAAGGTGTTCGAGCACACCGAGGACACGCTCTTGTCGGGTGGTGTCGGCTACGTCATCGAGACGGGTGTAGCAGGCTTCCGCAAGCTCCACGTGGGGCCGGCGTAGCGGCAGTGCGGGGTGCGCGCACATCGTGCCCGTGCCAGCCCCTCCGGAGGAGGCGGAGGAACGACTGTAACGTCCATTGGGAAAGGCAGCACAGCAGCTCTCCGCGGGTCCCGGGCAACGGACTTCGGCAGACCACTGCGCTCACCCCCCGGGTACCCCGCGAAGCCCCCAGAAGATATCTTCCTTCGTCTTGTGTCCATGCCTATGCGCCTCATTTCATGGAATGTCAACGGTATCCGCGCGGCACAGCGCAAGGGGCTCCTCGCATGGTTCGCGGCGGAGTCGCCCGACCTGCTGTGCCTTCAGGAAACCAAGGCCCACCCGGAGCAGCTTGACGGTGCGCTTCGGGGGGTGGCCGGTTACCACGCATACTGGTCTTCGGCGCAGACCCGCAAGGGCTACTCGGGGGTAGCGGCGTACACGCGGGCCGAGCCGCGCAGCGTATCGAGCGCGTTCGGCGTCGAGGAGTTCGACATTGAGGGCCGGATTCTCGTGCTTGACATGGGCGACTTCCTGCTCTACAACATCTACTTTCCCAACGGCGGTCGCGGCCCGGAACGGCTGGAGTACAAGTTGCGGTTCTACGAGGAGTTCCTGCAGCAGGTGTGTCGGGCGCGCGACAGCGGCCGTCACGTGGTGGTATGCGGCGACTACAACGTCGCGCACCGCGCCATCGACCTGGCCGACCCCGAGGCCAACCGTCACGCATCGGGGTTCCTGCCCGAGGAGCGCGAGTGGATGGACCGGTTTCTGGGCGCGGGGTTCGTCGATACCTTCCGCATGTTCTGCGGCGAGGGCGGCAACTACACCTGGTGGGACCTGCGCACGCGCGCACGGCCGCGCAACGACGGCTGGCGGATTGATTATTTCGTGGTCGACGAAGAGCTGCGGGAGAAGGTGAGCGCCGCCGGGATTCTCCCGGATGTCGAGGGTTCCGACCACTGCCCCATTACACTCGAGCTGTCTCTATGACGTTTTCGGCAGTGCTGTTCGACCTTGACGGCACACTCCTCGACACCCTCGCAGACCTTGCCGATTCGGCCAACATGGTCCTTGCCGACATGGGACACCCGGTGCACCCGGTGGACGCCTACCGGTATTTCGTGGGTGATGGGATACGGGTACTGGCCCAGCGGGTGCTGCCGGAGTCGGTGCGCGATGAGCAGACGGTGCAGCGCTACGTCGAGGCGATGCGTGCCGTGTACGCCGAACGGCAGACGATCAAGACCCGTCCGTACGAGGGCGTCGTGGAAATGCTCGCCGCGCTTGAGGAACGCGGGCTGACAATGGCCATCCTGTCGAACAAGCCGGATGATGCCACTCGGAGCATCGTCAAGGCGTTGCTGCCCGCCCGCGTGTTCACGCTCGTGCGCGGCGTGCTTCCGGGCGGACCGATCAAACCCGACCCGGCCGGCGCGATTGCAGTTGCCGCCGAACTCGGTATCCCCTGCCGCGAGTTCCTCTACCTCGGCGACACCAGCATCGACATGAAGACAGCCATCTCGGCGGGCATGTATGCAGTCGGAGCGCTGTGGGGGTTCAGGGATGAAGCGGAACTGAGGGAGCGCGGGCAGTTCTGCACACCCCGCACGAATTCGTCGGCCTGGTGGTGCAGTAGAGTGATGTCAGGGGCAGACAACAGTCTGTTGTCGCCCCTCAGAGGACCGGGTCATGACACGTGGATTCGCCTGCGGCTACCCCCGGAGCGTTGTCCCGTCCCCAAGGGTCACCCCGTTGCCGATCGTGATACTTCCGCCGGTTGACTCGTAGTCACGCGTGCATCCGCTCAGCGTGGCATTCTCGATAGTGATGTCGTGTGTTGCCCTCAGACGTCCGCACGGAGCGGCCCCATCAAAGGATGCCCGTCCGCCCACTTCGTTGTCGTACTGATCCATGTTGTAGCTGACCGTGTAGTGTTCGCCGGTGGCATAGGTCTCGCGCCCCTGCGCTCGCTGATCCAGTACATCATGG
>CAZJJT010000542.1:0-3499 GCA_964546395.1 uncultured Fibrobacterota bacterium | reverse complement strand
GTGGCAGGCGAGGTGCGGCTCAACCATGTGCCAGCGGATGAAGAACGGGTCGGTCTCTTCGCGGCACTGCTCGATCCAGCGGATGGTCTGCGTGGCCCCCCAACCCAGAGGTGACTGCTCGGGCGTGACATGCGGGTCGGTCTGCCCGCGCCAACCCTGGTCGTTCGGTCGCCGGGGGATTGCCTGGGCGGTACGCCACTTGTCATAGCGCCACGAGGGCACATAGTCATGGAACCCGAAGTCCAGGGGCGAACGCTCCTGGTCCACATGCCACCGTCCGATATGCACCGTGTGGTAGCCGGCGCGCTGGAGAGCGGCGCTGAACGTGGGCACGGCCGGGTCGAGACGCCGGAACGTCTCCCCGTCGAAATTGAACACCACGCCGTGCGCGCTCGGCCATGTGCCGCTCAACATCGAACACCGCGCCGGCACGCACATCGGGATCGGCGTGTACGCCTGCGTGAACCGCGCACCTTCCGCCACCAGTTGGTCCATCACCGGCGTACGCACACATGGGTGGCCGTTTGCGCCCACGCTGTCGTAGCGATGCTGGTCGCTGTAGATCATGAGGATGTTGGGTTTGCTCACGGGCGGGTCCCCACGGGGAGCACGGTGGGCGACAGGTGTGCACGCAGTCGCCGCTCGAAGCCCTCGACCAGCCGCTCGTCGGCCGTAAGCGGCATTCGCTCGGGCGGCGGCATATACACGATGTCGTAGCGATGCTCTTCGTGGGGCGCGAACCAGTACTTGTGGTTCTTGACAATTGCCAATGCTCCGGGCCGTGTCTCACGCGGGTCGAGGTAGCGATCGCCGAACACGGTGTGGAGGTAGTCGCGGACCAGCTCGCGCACGAACGGGTTCTCACGTGTCAGCTCTACGCCGAGTACCACCGGGTCGTCCTCGACCGTCACTCCCGAGCGGGCCGCGAGAGCGTTGTCGAGATCCACCAGGACCTTCACCGCCCCCGTCGAGTGCACGTGCTGAAACGTCAGACTGCCGTCGTGTATCCGGCTCCGCCAGCCCGCGCCGCACAGAAAATGTGTGCGGAGCGTGGCCGCCACCAGCGACACCGAGCGCAACAGAGACGGATTCCTCGCGAAGGCTTCACCCAGACCGCGTGCGCGGAACCCCTCTGCCCGGCTCTCATCAACCGCGGCGAAGAGCGACTGCATGGTCGAACGAATATATATTGAAATGACGCAGTTGGCCCTTCAACCGCATGCAAACCCTACTTTGTCAAGTACCAGCGCCATGGCCCCTGGCATGACACCTTCGATTGCGGCACGTACGCGTACTGCCCTGTTCTGCGCCGCAGCGCTGGCCGTCGGCGCCGCGGCACTCTCGCCCCCGGGAGTCGAGCCCACCCGCCCCGAGGTCGCCATTGTGCCGTTCAGCGTCGGTTCCGGCGCCGACACCGCCCTGGCCGTGGCACTCCGGGAGCAGCTGGCCGCGCAGGTGTTCAACACCGGGGTGCTGGATGTTACCGATGAGAATGAAGTCGCGCGGGTCCTTGGTTCCCGGGTGCCGCGCCCCTGCGGCGCCTCGTGTGCAATCGCGGCCGCACGAGCGTTGGGTGTCGAGTATGCGCTATACGGCTCAGTGCGCAGGGCAGACACGGCACTTGCCCTCCAACTCACCGTTGTCAAGGTGTCTTCCCGGCAGGAGTGGACCTATACCAGCCAGACCTCGGAGACACCCGAACTGCTCCTCGGCGCGGTCCGCTCGCTGGCCGCCAGCGTCGCTGCCGCTGTCCCCCGCCCTGCACAGACTCGTCCCGCTCCCCCGCCGCCGCTCGGCAGGGCACGCAACGCGCTGGTCAGTGTCACTTCGGAACCATCCGGTGCCCGTCTGACACTCAACGGCCAGTACATGGGTACCACGCCTTACAGCGACTCGCTCATTCCCGGCAACTACAACGTGCACATTGCCGAGAAGGGCTACAACGCGTTCGCCAAACAGGTGTTCTTCCCTGCCAGTATGCGCAAGCAGCTGAAGGTGACCCTGAGCAGACCCTGGGCTTCACTTGCGGTGAGCTCCTCACCCACCGGCGCGACGATAGCCATCAACAACATGGCCCGCGGCAGCACTCCACACACTGAAAGCAAACTCGAACCCGGTCTGTACAAGGTCCGGCTGTCGATGGAGGGGTACGTGGACACCACGAACGCATACACTGCACGCCAGGGCGCGGTGGACTCGTTGCACGTGACGCTGCTCTCACGCGATTCGCTGACCGCGCTCACCCGACACTGGAAGAAGCAGCGGCAGAACGCCCGCCGGATCCTTCTGGGTGTTGCCGCAGCGGGCTGTGCAGTTGCCGGACTCGCAGCCAACGGGCAGGTGTCGCAGTTCGTGGAGGACCAGAAGGCGGCCAAGGACGCTCTGGCGCAGCCCGGCCTGACCCCGGGCGAGCAGAGCATGCTCCTTACTGACTTCGACGAAGCCCAGCAGGCGGCGCAGGACGCTGCCACGGCGCGCAACTGGCTCTACGGGGTCGCTGCTGCGTTCGCGATCGGGTTCACTGTCTCGATCTGGTTCTGAAGCGGTCGCTCACTGACGGGCGGTGTAGAACACCGCTCCCCCGCGCTGCATTCTCTGCACCGCTCCCGAGCCGCACAGGCCGTCAAGGTGCGTCTGGAGTTCATCCCTGCCGACCCCGAGCGCCGCAGCAATCTCGTCGGCGGGACAGGGGCGGCGGCGCAGCATGGCGAGGATATCGGTGCGGGCCACGGCTACCGAGGTGGTGCCGTGAACACTGGCGTACGGCGCCGATGCCACGATCTCTGCCGGCGGGTCGAACATCGCCGCGAACCGCGCCATCTGCGCGGCGCCCACGGCCCGGGCCCATGGCTCCGCCGGCGGCCGGGCCACGGTATTCAGCTGAACGCGGTCCGGGCGGATCCGCGCGACATGGGACGCGATCCGTCTGACCGACTCGTCCGTGTCCGTCATACCTCCCATCAGCAGCACTTCCAGCCAGAGCTGCCCGTGGTACGCCTCGCGGAACGCCACCATCCCCTCCACCAGCCCGGCAAGTGTGAGGCCCTTGCACGGCCGGTTGACCAGCTCGAACTCCTCCTGCGTCCCGACATCCAGCGAGGGCAACACCAGGTCCGCTCCGGCGATATCCCGCTGCACCTGCGGCTCGCCCAGCAGCGTGCCGTTGGTGAGCACTGCCACGGGAACTGCCGACATCGCCTTCAGCCGCGCTATCAGTCTGCCTATCCCCGTGTTGAGCGTGGGCTCGCCGTACCCGCTGAGCGTGAGGTAGTCAGCCTGGACTCCCTTCCTGAGCCACCTCGCCACTTCCTCCGCCACCGTCTCGACCGGGACGTACTCAGCGCGCTGCGTGGTGCGCTGCGTGGTCACACCGACTTCACAGTACACGCAGTCCAGCGTGCACACCTTGTGGGGGACAATGTCGATGCCGAGCGAGCGGCCCAGTCGACGCGACTGCACCGGCCCAAACAGGTGGCCCTCCGGCTTCTCCACGGGACGG
>CAZJJT010000541.1:0-3499 GCA_964546395.1 uncultured Fibrobacterota bacterium | reverse complement strand
GGAGAACACATGAACGCACGCGAGAATATTCTGTCGCTGTACCATCGGACGGGCTACCACTGTGCCCCGGTTCTGCTCGACATGTGTCCCGCGATGTGGGAGAAGTACCGGGCCGTGGGAGGCGAGACACCTCTCGAGGAGTACTTCGAGTACCCGGAAGGGTTTGCCGAACAGGGCGTGCGCGGCCTGGCGACTCTCGAGCGCGAGCCGGTGGATTGGGCGCAGTACTACCCCGATGGTGTGAAGGAGGGTGTCTGGTACGACCGTTTCGGGGTCGCGCACGAGCCGGGAAGCAGCGAAGCGGCCCACATGACCCGGATGCGCCATCCGATGGCGCAGTTCACTTCACTGGAGCAGCTGCAGGCCTACCCGTTCCCCGAGTGGGACATGGCCAGCGAGCCGGGTATCGTCGAGAGCGTCGCCGATGCGCACCGCAACGGCAAGGCTGCGGCCGGTCACATGGCCTGCACTGTCTGGGAGACCGCCTGGTACATCCGCGACATGCCGATGCTGATGATGGATATGGCGATGGGCGACGAGAAGGCCTCGTACCTCCTCGACCGGGTTACGGCCATGGCCTCCGCGCAGGCTGCGGCCTTTGCCCGCGCGGGAGTGGATATCATTCACATGGGCGACGACATCGGCATGCAGCATGCCGTCATGATGTCGCTGGAGATGTACCGCGAGTGGATCAAGCCACGGCTCGCGGCGGTGATCTCGGCCGCCAGGGCCGCTCGTCCCGGTGTGCTCGTGTTCTACCACAGTTGCGGCTACGTCGAGCCGTTCATCCCCGATCTGCTCGAAGCCGGGGTTGACATTCTCAACCCGGTCCAGCCCGAGTGCATGGACTTCGCGTCGCTGCACAGTCGCTACGGCGACAGGCTTTCGTTTAACGGTACGCTCGGCACGCAGACCACCATGCCGTTCGGCACGCCCGAGGAGGTGCGCGCGGTAGTTCTCCGCAACCTCGAAGTGGCCGGCCCAAGGGGTGGGTTGTTCGTGACTCCCACGCACCTGCTCGAACCCGAAGTGCCGTGGGAGAACGTGGTTGCCTATGTCAACGCGTGCAGGGAGTACTCGGGAGTCTGTGCAGGGGCCCCTACGTGAGCACCGTGTACACGCACTGCTCGGCTATGTAGTGCACGGTCAGCGCAGGAAACGCATCCTCGAGGTGCGAGGCCAGGTTGCGCACACCCCATTCCTCCGAGACGCCGTGGTTGACCCCTATGGTAGGGAACCCGAGATCGTGCGTGTGCACGCCCATGCGTACGTACGTGTAGTAATCGTCCACGACGATACCCACGTCAGCACCCAGTTCCTTCATCAGCAGCGGGTTGGTTGACGCGCCCGTGCCGGTGCCGACTTTCGTGATCGGTTTGTTCAGATCGCCGTTGACCAGCACCCCGTTCTGGCCGAGGGCCACGGTCCTGTCCAGCACGTGCTGCGCCAGTGCGCCCACCGTGGTGGGTGCGATGTTGGTTACGAGTATCGGGTACTCGTCGGCAACCACAGCGCCTTCGAGCCCCAGTCCCGTGTGCCACGCTTCCCGAACACCCTCTTTCGGGTAGCGGTCCCAGACATCGTGGCAGCGGTATACCACGAGCCTCTCCTGCTCGAGCCAGTCGAACATGGGTATTTCTGAAGGGAGTGCGAAGACGCGTTCGGGGCGCGGGTCGGTGTTGACCGCGTGCACGCACAGTGACTCGTGCGCGACAAACAGCTGCGCGCCGAGGCCCTCTGCCGTTCGGAGTGCTTCCCACGAAGGTTTCCATGCCACCGCGATGGTGGTGACTTCGGTCGACGGCTCACCAGCCTTGAACCCGTCCGTCGACTTCGACCAATCGACTCCGTCTCCCAGGCTCTTCAGGTAAGCCTGGATATCACTGCATTTCATTGTACCTCCCGCTCACTGCGTCCACAACATACGATTGTATCACCTTGGACAGCGCCAGGTCAATCTTGTTGTGGCGACCGGCTCGAATGTAGACTATCACCATGGGGTCCTTGGTGTACGATGTTGCCATCGTTGGCGCAGGGGTGTGCGGGGCCTCGATCGCACGCGCCCTCTCGTCCTACCAGCTCCGTATCGTGCTGCTGGAGAAGTGCGTTGACGTCGGGTTCGGGGTGTCGAAGGCCAACTCCGGCATCGTCCACGCGGGGTTCCACCACAAGCCCGGTTCGCTCAAGGCTCGGCTCGAGCTGCAGGGCAACCTGATGTTCGAGAAGCTCCACCTCGAACTCGGGTTCCCCTTCGAGCGCGTGGGCATCCTCGTGGTGGCGTTCTCGCCAGAGGAGATGAAGACTGTCGATCAGCTGTACCGTCAGGGCCGTGCCTGCGGTGTCCCCAACCTGCAGGTGGTTGGTGCTGAGCGGCTCCGTGATCTCGAACCGGTACTGAACCCGGATGCTATCGGCGGCCTGTACGCGCCCACCGGGGGGATACTTGAGCCGTACCGCTTCGTGTTCGCCCTTGTGGAGAATGCCTGCGCCAACGGTGTTGAGCTGCGCACCGACTTCAGAGTGACCCGCGCCGAAGCGCAGGGTAAGGGCTGGCGGCTCCACGCGGCCGCGGGTGGGTGCATCGAGACGCGTTTCGCGGTCAACGCGGCAGGGCTGTTCGCCGACGAGGTCTCGCAGGCGTTCGGCGCGGAGCAGTTTACCATTCGGCCACGCAAGGGCGAGGAGTTCTTGCTCGACCGGGACGCCGCGGGGCACCCGCGGCACGTGCTGTTTCCGCTTCCCTCGCGCAACTCCAAGGGGATCCTGGTGATCCCGACCGTGGAGGGCACGACGATGATTGGCCCGACCGCGGAGGATGTCGATGACAAGCACGATGTGGCTACCACGCGGGAGAACCTGCAGCGCGTGTTCGACAGTGCCCGCCACATGGTACCGTCGGTCTCGCGCCGCGATATCATCACCGCATTCGCGGGCCTGCGCCCCGCGCTCGACACTGGCGATTTCTACATCGATATGTCGGCCGTACAGCCGCGCCTCGTACAGGTGGCAGGAATCCAGTCGCCCGGCCTGACAGCGTCCCCGGCAATCGGCGAGTACGTGAAGGACCTGTTGAAGAGCGCGGGACTGACGCTCACCGAGAAGCCCGAGTGGAACGCGCACCTGGACAGGGTGCAGGTGGCACGCGGCCGGAGTGCGGCCGAGCTCGAGGAGTTGGTGGGTTGTGACCCGCGCTACGGCTCCATCGTGTGCCGCTGCGAGCAGGTGTCGGAAGCCGAGATCGTGGAAGCGATCCGCAAGGGGCATACTACGCTCGACGGGATCAAGTTCTACACGCGCGCCGGCATGGGGCGCTGTCAGGGGGGGTTCTGCACCTATCGCATCCTGCGAATCCTTGCGCGTGAAACCGGCATGAGTATTCCCGAGATTACCAAGCGGGGCGGGGGGAGCAGGGAAGTGGCAGGGACGCTGGCCGAGGAGGTCAGTGACGCGGACGGGGGGGCGCCATGAGCGCGGTGGAGCGGCGTGACGCAGTGGTGAT
>CAZJJT010000540.1:0-3501 GCA_964546395.1 uncultured Fibrobacterota bacterium | reverse complement strand
GGTGGGGTAGCGGAGGAACTCACGCGGCTTCGTGACGAGCTTGCCGAACGCGACACCCAACTCGAGGAGCTGCGGATTCAGCTTGAAGACGCGCAGCTCGTGGCACGCAGTTCGCCGTTCTCGGCCGAATTCCTTGCCGTGCGCAAGGACCTGAACCTCAAGACGCGCCAGTTGACCGCGCTCACCGATCGTGACCTCGACAACGCGCGTTTCATCGAGGACGGCGAGCAGAAGAACCAGGAGCTGACCGACGAGCTTGCCGACCTCCGGGCGACCCTCGAGAGTACGCAGGAGCGGGAGCAGAAGCTCGCCGATGAGCTGAGAACGAAGATAGACGACAACACGGCGGTGCGCGCGGAGCTGGAGTCGGTCCGAAGCAAGGCGTCGGAGGACGCCGCGAAGGCTTCCGAGGCCCTCCTGAGCGAGCAGAACGCCCACCAGGCGGAGCGCACCGAGTACAGCACCCGCATCGCCGAGCTTCAGGCGGAGATGGTCCGCAAGCTCGAGGAAGCTGACGTCAAGCACCGTCAACTGGTCGACACGCTGAACAAGGAGCACCAGTCGGCGTTCAACGTGCTTGAGAAGCAACACAGCAGCATGCTGGCAGCGTTCGAGGCGCGGAACAAGGCGGAGCTGGATGAGGCGCGTAAGACGCACACCAACGCACTGAAAAGCGCTCAGGAGGAGCACCAGCGAACCCTTGACGCGGCACTGGCGAAGGCGACCAGGGAGCGGGAGGAAGCGGTCGTCACGGCCATACGCGATCACGAACGCGACCGTGCCTCTGTCGATGGCGAGTACGAGGCGAAGCTGGGTGCGCTGGAGAAGAAGCTTTCCGCGGCGGAGCAGAAGGCGGCGCGTTCGGAGGCGGGCTACAAGTCGCAGCTCGAAGAACTCGAGAAGGAACTCGAGCAGGCCGCGAAGACCCACCGTCGCGAGCTGATAGAACTCGAACACCGCCTCGCCGAAGACAAGGAGCTGTCACTCACCGAGCTGGAAAACCGGCTGAGCCGCGTACTGCGCGAGAAGGGCAAGTCGCACGAAGCGGCGCTGGCCGAGCTGGAGGCAGTGAAACGCAAGCTGACCTCCGAGAAGGACCAGGCACTGAAGCAGGCCGAAGAGACGTACAACCGGCAGGTGCAGGACACCGAAGAGGCCACTCGCACGGCCCTGGCGGCCCTCACGCGCTCACACGAAGACAAGATCCGCCAGTTGAAGGCGGAGCAACGCGAGGAAATGGAGAAACTGCGCGCCGAGCACTCGCAGGCGCTCAAGCGTGTCGACGAGAAGGGGCGCTCGCAGCTGGCGCAGGCGGTGCAGGGACGCAAGGAACTGGCGGCAGTCGACGAGATGCACAAGTCGGACCTTGACAAGCTGCGCCGTGAGCACCAGCACCAGATGGAGGAATCGGAGGAGGTGCACGGTGCGGCGCTGGCGGAGCTGACACGGACATACGACGCGCGGATCAAGGCGCTGGAGGAATCGCAGCAGAAGGCGATTGAGCAGACCAAGGCACTCCAGGCGAACGCCGCACAGCGGGTGGGTGAAGGGGCGCGCGACGAGTTGCGCAAGGCCGCGGAGGACCGCAAGCGCCTCGTGGCGGCGCTGCAGTCGTACAAGGGCGCACTGGAGAAGGCCGAAAACGACTACCGTACGCAGCTCGGGCGGCTCGAAGAGAAATTCAAGGGGTTGGTGGACACCACCAAGGAGATCCGTGCGAAGGCCGAAGCGGAGCGCCAGCAGTCGGAGCGGGCGCTTGCAGCCGAACGGCAGGCACACCAGAAGACGCGGTCGATGGCGGAAGCAGCGATTGACAAGCTCAAGCAGATCGCGGCGGTGCACCAGGCACGGCAGGCCGATCTGCAGGGCGCGGAGGAGAACTACCAGCAGCAGCTCGAGGTAATCGAGGACAACTACAAGGCACGTATCAGCCAGCTCGAGGATGACAACACACGCGTGGAAGCGGAGCGCTCCCGCGTGCAACGGCAGCTGGTGGAAGAGCGGGAGGCACACGACGAAACGCGTAAGAAGCTCGACCACGCGCTCGAGAAGTACAAGGCCACCAAGGCGGAAGCGGAGAAGAAGCCTGCCGCGGCACCAGCCCCCGCTCCTGCAGCCGACACGGACAAAGACCTGAGCGACAGCGACATCTTCGCTCCCCGGCACATGCCGCCCTCCGGCGAGCAGGGCTCCGGTGGCGAAACCACTGCGGGTGACGACGTGGCGGCGCAGCTCGACACGTTGTTTGGGATGGACAGCCTGTAGCGTGGACCCCGACACACAGTTGGTGCGGGCCGCCCTGCGTCTGCTCGGCATCCGCAGACTCACTCTCGCGATACACGACCAGTGTTTCCCCTCTCTCGAACACGAGGACACGGGCCGCGGTTCCCCCTACTGTCAGGGCGCGCACGGGTTCCTCGAGTGGGCGGTTTCACTCGGATTCGACGCGGTGCAGCTCGGCCCGCAAGGCGCCACTCCCCCGGCCGATCCCTCGCCGTATCTCGGGTGCGTGTTCGGTCGCAGCCCGCTGTCGCTTGCGCCAGGCACACTTGATGATGCGCTCGGGGAGCGAGTCCTGCCGGCGCATGTCCTCGCGGAAATGCGTGAGAGCCATCCGCCCGCACGGGGGCAGGGCATGGCCGACCATGCCAGCGCGCGTGCGATCGCCACGGCTGTGGTGCAGTTTGTCCAGAAGTGGGCCAGGCAGCAGGGAACGGAACAGGCACGGTTCCGGTCGAGGTTCGAAGCCTGGCGCGAGGAGTTGTCGGGATCGCATGCATGGCTCGCGCGCTACGCGACCTACGAGGCGCTGAGCACCGAGCATGGCAGCACAGACTGGCACGCCTGGCCCGAACCCGACCGCACCCTGGGCCTGCCTGCCAATGAGCCGGCGTACGCCGCGCGAGCCGCGACGCTGCGGAAGAAGCACGCAGCACTCGTCGAGCGGTTCGAACTGACACAGTACCTGCTCCACCGCGAGCACGAACAGCTTCGCCGCACTGCAACAGCCCTCGGGCTCACGCTCTACGGTGATCTGCAGGTTGGCCTCTCGCACCCAGATGCCTGGGCCTGGAATGGGGTCTTTCTTCCCGGCTACCTCCTGGGTGCTCCGCCGAGCCGCACCAACCCGCTCGGCCAGCCCTGGGGCTACCAGGTGTTCGACCCGCGCGCGTTCGAGGACGGCGGCGCCGGGCTGGCCTTCTTCCGCAGCCGTGTCGGGTTCATGCTGTCGGGGTTCGACGGCATACGCATCGATCACCCGCAGGGCCTTGTCTGCCCGTGGGTCTACCGTGCGGATGAGCCCGATCCGTTCCACGCGGTACAGCACGGAGCGCGGCTCCGCTCCTCCCCTGCCGTGGCAGAGCACCCCGACCTTGCGCAGTACGCGATTGCCGAACCCGGCCAGCTCAACGCCGACCCCTCCTGCCCCCGTCACGCCGACAACTGGGTAACCACGCTGCGTCCCGAGCAGGTGGAGCGCTACGCGGTGCTGCTGGATGC
>CAZJJT010000539.1:0-3516 GCA_964546395.1 uncultured Fibrobacterota bacterium | reverse complement strand
CGCCGTGCCCGGGCACAAGGTTGACGGTGGCGAGTTCGTGGCGGCGGCAGTCGGGTCGGGTGCGTCGGCCGTGGTTTCAGAACGGCGACACGACAGCCTGAGTGTGCCGTGGGCGCGGGTAAAAGACTCACGTGAAGCCCTCGGCCTGCTCAGCCGCCGCCTGTGGGCCGAAGGGTTCGACCCGGCCATGAGCGTCGGGATTACCGGGACCAACGGGAAGAGTACGACTGCAATGCTGTTTCATGCCTTGATGAAGCGCCGTGTGGGCGAACGCGCGGCCTGGTTGTTCGGGACGGTCGCGTACGAGTTCGACGGCAGGAGGCAGGATGCGGCCAGGACCACCCCCGAGTCTTCGGACATGTTCCGGATGATCGGCTCGGCTTCACGCATGCCGGAAGCGTTGGTGATGGAAGTATCGTCGCACGCGCTTGAGCTGCGGCGCGTGGCCGGCCTGAGCTACGACGTCGGGGTGTTCACCAATCTCACCCAGGACCACCTGGAATTCCACCAGACCATGGAAGCGTATTTCGCGGCGAAGCGTCGGTTGTTCGAGAAGCACCTGAAAGCCGGCGCGGCCGCGGTGGTAAATGTCGATGACCCCTGGGGGCGGCTGCTGTGCGGTCAGCTCGACGGGGTGCGGGTGGTGAGCTACGGGAAGGCTGACGATGCCGATGTGCAGATTGTGTCGTGGACCTGCACGTGGGAGGGCATCGTGATGACGCTGACAACTCCGCAGGGGCCGGTCGAACTCCGCTCGCATCTGTGCGGGCCGTTCAACCTCTACAACATCGCTGCGTTCTGTGCCGGGGCCCTCGCCATGGGTGTGAGCGTTGAGCAGATACAGCGGGCTCTCGACGATGTGCGGGCGGTGCCGGGGAGACTCGAGCGCCTTCCACTGCAGGGCGCCGCATTTGCGGTTGCCGTGGACTACGCGCACACGCCTGACGCGCTCGAGAAGGTGCTCGCGGCTGCCAGGGAGATTACCGAGGGAAGGCTGTTGTGTGTGTTCGGGTGCGGCGGAGACCGCGACCGGACCAAGCGGCCGAGGATGGCGGAGGCAGTGGCGCGGGGGTGCGATGAGGCCGTGGTGACATCGGACAATCCCCGTTCGGAGTCGCCTGATGCGATTATCGACGAAATCGTGACCGGCATGCCGCTGGATTTCCCGTTCCACGTTGAGGTCGACCGCAGCGCTGCGATTGCGCGGGCACTGCGCATGGCCCAGCCCGGCGACTGTATCATCGTCGCCGGCAAGGGCCACGAGACGTACCAGGAGATCAAGGGCGTACGGCATCCATTCGACGACAAAGAGGTGACGGCGCGCATGTGGTCGGAGATGAGTGGAGTGGCACGATGAACTGCGACACGACACAGGTGCTGACGTTCGGAGCGTTCGCCCGCTGGGCCGGCGCCCGCAGCGCCCTTCCCGCTCCACTGGCTGCACGCCGTGTCCCCTCTATCACTCACGATTCGCGCGCGGTTGAGCGCGGCGCGCTGTTCGTCGCACTGGTTTCGGCGCGTGATGACGGGAACCGCTACGCGGCTGACGCACTGCAGAGAGGGGCGGCCGCAGCCCTGGTGAACGCATCGGCCCGCGCCATGGTTCCCGCGCGCCTGCTCAACCGTCTGCTTGTGTGCGCTGAGCCGCTGCGCGCACTCCAGCGCGCGGCCCGCAGGTACCGCGATGAGCTCGGGCTGCTGACGATCGCTGTCACCGGTTCCAATGGCAAGACCACCACACGGGCATTCCTGTCGGAAGTCCTGTCGGCGCATGTGTCCACGGGCGGTACGCGCGGCAACCTCAACAATCACATCGGCGTGCCGCTCAGTCTTCTCGGCCTCGCGGGCGACGAGTACGCGGCGGTCATCGAGATGGGCGCCAACCACATGGGGGAGATAGCCGCTCTGAGCCGTATCGCACGACCCGATATCGCGGTGGTTACCAATGTCGGCTACAGTCACGTGGGCCTGTTCGGCTCGCTGGCCAATACCACGCGGGCCAAGCTCGAGATCGTGCAGGGATTCCGGAACAGGCGTGGGATTCTGTATGTCAACGGCGATGACAGCCGGCTGTGGAGTGCCGCGCGGCGTGCGCATGACCGGGTGGTGACATTCGGCACGGGCACGCGGTGTGACGTGCGGGCGACCGAAGTGCGGGTGGATGCGACCGGGACATCATTCTGTGCCGGAGGGCACGACTACCGCCTCAGCATGCCGGGCAGGCATTTCGTGTACGCCGCGCTGCCGGCACTGGCTGTGGGACTGTCGTGCGGCATGTCCCCGCAGCGCGCTGCAGCGGTGCTGCGCGCGGTGAAGCCGGTGGCGATGCGCGGTGGGATGCGAACGAAGCGTGGCGTGCGGTTTATCCTCGACTGCTACAACGCCAACCCCTCGTCGATGCAGAGCGCGCTGCAGCTGCTTGTAGACACCACGGCCCCGCGGGAGCGCGTGGCGGTACTGGGCGACATGCGCGAACTGGGACAGTACACTGCCGCTCTCCACCGGCAGTTGGGAAGACGGGTGGCACGGGCGGGTGTACGAGCGCTTGTCGCGGCAGGTGAGCAGGCACAACGCGTCGCGGCAGAAGCGTGTGCAGCAGGCATGTCGCGCAGGTTGGTACGCACGGCAGCGGGGGCCGCCGAAGCCGTATCGGCACTCCGTGGACTGGCACGGAACGGTGACACGGTCCTGCTGAAGGCGTCGCGAGCACTGGCCCTCGAACAGGTATTCGAGAAGTTCTGAAAGGCAGACAACGGGAACAGGCATATGCAATCGCGAACCCTACAGAAGCTCCCGGCACGTATCACGGTGATGGGCGCTGCGCGCAGCGGCCTTGCTGCGGCACACTACCTGCATGACCACGGAGTAAGCGTGTTCATCAGCGATACCTGTGCGGCCGACAAGCTCGACTTCATGCTCGCGAGCAACGACCTGGCACAGGTGCCGCACGAATCCGGTGAGCACACCGACCGTGTGCTCGAATGCGACGCGATCGTACTGTCGCCCGGTATTCGCTCCGACCTGTGGGTGCTGCAGGTGGCCCGCAAGCGCGGTATCCCGGTGTGGTCGGAGATGGAGCTGGGGTTCAGGCGCAGTACTGCCGACTTCGCGGCAATAACCGGCTCGAGCGGCAAGAGCACCACGACCGGAATGCTCGGGGCAATTGTCAACGCCGCGGGAAGGCCCTGTGCGGTGTGCGGCAACATAGGTGTGCCTGTGATATCGGTTGCTCCGGGGATTGCGCCGGACGGGCTGGTGGTCGCCGAGATCAGCAGTTTCCAGCTCGAGACGATCGACATGTTCAAGCCGCGCGTAGCGCTGGTGCTCAATTTCCTGAAGAACCATCTCGACCGGTACCACAGTGAAGAAGACTACTACGAAGCGAAGAAGCAGATTGCCCGCAACCAGGACAGTTCCTGCGTGCTCGTACTCAACGCGCTCGACCCGCGGCTGGCGGCATGGGCGGAAGAAATGAAGTCGCGTGTCCAGGTCGCGTATTTCGGTGCGCGGGTGGAC